>JBDSPQ010000229.1:0-2675 GCA_039930305.1 Ginsengibacter sp.
TGGCGCTGAAAAATACTTTTTAATATCCGGAGAATAGCTGCGGAACTACCACCGATGATAGCGATATCAATAGCCATCTTCCATTTTCTCCTTAGCAGAAAATACAACACCAGCACGCAGTAGGCTGGTAATAAGAAATAAGAAGATCCAAAGAAAGTGATGGTTTGGAAAAAACTGGTAGCGCCGGGAGAATCAATTGTATTCACTACGTTTGAAACAGCCGTATCGAAGCCACTTTCCTTTTCCAAAACGATCTCATCCGCAATTCCTACAAAAAGGAACAGGCTAACAACGAAGATGGCCACGACCAGTATAATCCTTAAAGTAATAAATTTTCCAAGGCCCTTTTTTGCAGTCAACGTACCCATAATTTAAATAAACACTATTGAACTACCAAGACACAAAACGTTCCGGGAATAATTTTTCTTTGGGGACTGCCATCCGCCGCTGCAGGCAACTGCTGTACATCAGCAGTGGGAAGAAATAAAGTGTGTGACTGTGGATCGAGCACCAGCGTACGGGCACCTTTTTTTGTCTGGATGGTTTGTACTTTTTCGAAATGGTTGGCATCTGTTTCTTTTATTACCGTTACGTTTCCTTCACCGTTAGATGTGTAAATCAATTTTTGTTCTTCATCAAATGCAACGCCATCACAGCCGCTGCCGATTGATACTGAAGTAATCACCTTACCGCTTTTAGCATCCAGCACCATTAGTTTATCATTATCACAGCCTGCGAAAAGGCGATTGGTCGAGATATCCATCGCCAGGCCTGTGGCACCTTCCCCCGGGGAAATGGGCCACTTTTTCTTCACGTTGTAAGTCTGAAGGTCAATGACCGCTATGGTATTTTTATCTTCCAGATTTACGTATAGTGTTCCGCGATGGTCACTTACCGCCTCTTCAGGCCTTCCATCCAGGGCAATGGTTGCTACGACCGAATCGATCGCGGGATCAATTATCGATAAAGATTTCCCCCTGCCATTGCAGGTAATAATCTTATTTGAAAATTCGTCGTACATGATCGCATCCGGGTTGCCGCCCGTAGCAATGGTATTTAGAATTTTATTGGTATTTAAATCAAATACAGAAACATTATCCAGCCGGCCATTACTTGTATAGCCCTTATTAAGCTTACTATCAAAAGCAATTCCGTGAACGCCGGTTGTCCCCTCAATCACACCTGTAGAATCACCGCTGGCCTCATCAATTATGTTGACCCGCGTACCATGTGATACATAGAGCTTTTGGTCATTCAGGGCAATGTAGTCCCATCCCCCTTCACCACCGATCTTATACGTTTTTACCATTTTTAAATTTTCTTGCTGCGCAGAGCAGGAGAAAAGAAACAGTGTAAAAAATAAACCGGTAAAAATGATACGAATCATAGCATAATTATTTGCTGCAAGCTACATAAACAATGCAACCGTATTACTATTCAAACTGAAAATGGTATGGTTTTAATAAAAATTTATTTTTTAGTATAAAACCGCAAACCTTATTTTTGCGCCGGAGAGTTGGCAGAGCGGTCTATTGCGGCAGTCTTGAAAACTGTTGAGGGTTACACCTCCTGGGGTTCGAATCCCTAACTCTCCGCTGAGAACTCATTAAAAGTGTAAGAAAGCCTGTAAAATGTATGTTTTACGGGCTTTTTTTATGTTTCCCCCTCCTATTTATATCAAATAATGTCAAAGCCCGAGGTGAAAAATTCGGTGAAAGAGATTTTTCTGTAATTTTCTCCGATGGCTTAATCAATAACTTATTTCACCTTTGATTTGATTAGCTCTTTCTAAAGGCTGAAGCTACGGCCCCGCTTATAAAACCTCCAAGGACATAAATACCTATCGTCATCAAGCGTGTTGAAAGATTGCGGTCACTATAAGCATTTGTCAAACCTACATATTTCGGTAAATAAACACCCCCAATACCTGCAGCAAGACCGAATGTTGTACATCGCATGATAGATTTTTTACCAGCGCCTGCAACTGCAAGAGAATAATAAAAGGTATTAGCAACAATGTCCCCAGCCAACGTAATGTTATAAAGACTATCTGAAGGTATGTTTATATCAGCTGTATCTGAAAGGCTTTCTAATGCTTCTTCCCCCATAAGATCCATTCTTGGTGCGTCAGCAAATAACTTATGCAGTAATTGATGTGTGGCAGTAAGAACAAGAGCGCCGCTAAGACCGGCAATCAGGGTATATGCAAGTTTCATAAATTAAAATTTATTATAAAGTGCAATTACTACGCCATGCTGTTGACATTTTATAAGGCATGGTTATAATTTCTTGTAAATGGTATATTAAGAAAGTACGCCTTAAACTAAGAATCAAAGCAATTGATTTTACATAACAATGCTCATTGTGTTTATAACCCATCAGTTAAACTCATAAAGCATGAAAGTACTGAATCTCAATTTTGTTTAAACATTGAGGAAAAGCCTTAATACCTGAAGCGTCACATGGTTATTATACAGTTAACATTCAGTGCTTTTTACGTGTAATTTTCTACGTTAATCTACGATAACATCAGTAATTTTTCAGTTTGATAATAGAGCAGTTCTGCCATTGTGGTAGTTCATTTCGTCTGATATCTTTGTGTCAGAAGTTGATTGATGCATTAGCATTAATCTATATCCAAATCCTTTAGAAAGACTACCAATCCAGGTTCCAGA
>JBDSPQ010000230.1:0-6153 GCA_039930305.1 Ginsengibacter sp.
AAAAATTAACTTATGAAAAAAATCATTTTACTAGTAGTAGCTATTATTACTTTAGCTGGTATCGATCTCAAATCCTTCGGTGCCTTTATAGTGCCCGCTTCTAACACTAACCAATCAAGTGGTGTACCCGAATCCAGAACTGTTTCAACTGCACTTTCAGAATTTGTGCATCTTTCCAGGAAAGAAAGGAAGCTTCGTATTAAAGAAGTAAAATCTGAGGTAAAGAAGTATAAGTCTGAAAAGAAATCCGGGAGCGAGCCTTCTACCAATACTTTGCTTTTTGTAATCCTTGCAATTTTATTACCGCCATTAGCCGTGTACCTTCACGAAGGCGAAATCAATAATAAATTCTGGCTGGACCTCATACTAACTTTATTATTCTTTATTCCCGGTGTAGTTTATGCCCTTATAGTAGTGCTGGGTAAATCATAATAATTTTCATCTTATAAAAAAAGCAGGACCAATATTAGTCCTGCTTTTTTTATCAATAGGATGCTCAAATCAAATGTCGTGTCTTGCTGCCATAAAAGTCAGAAAACATTTTTTTCAAAATATATAATTTATCGACCCATTCATCTTCTCCTTTAGTTTTGAATTCTCCTATAAAATGTTCAACTTTTTCCACAGTATTTTCAGCATCATCTAACAGATCGTGCGTTGTTTTTTTCAAGTGGTCGATGAACTCTTTCTGATCTTCTTTGGGCATACTGTAGAATTTCAGAAGTGCCGCGCCTATTGATGCGCCAAGAATTAGTGCTGCAATAGTAGTTGATTTGGCCATGATATATTTTTTAAAATTTTAAGTGTTAATTTGTAATACTATGAAAATTACTTTGAGTAAAACATATATTATACACAAACCGTTCCTATTTTTTTTATTCACTTTTTTAAGTTTTGGTGCGCACAGCCAGGTTACTCCAAAGAGAAATTATCCCAAAAATTATTTTATTTATCCCGTTCAGGCAAAAATTGGATTGGCAGCAAACTTTGGTGAGCTACGGCCAAACCACTATCACATGGGACTTGACTGCCGCACCGACCAGGCACAAAATAAAAATGTATTGGCAGCGGCAGAGGGATATGTAGCACGTGTGAAAATTGAACCTTTTGGATTTGGACGCGCCATCTACATAAATCATCCAAACGGGCTTACGACTTTATATGCTCACCTCAATGAATTTTATCCGGAACTGGAAGAATACGTGAATGCGCAGCAGTATGAGTTGCAGTCATGGGAAGTTTATCTGGACATTCCTGAAAAAAAATTTTCTGTGAAAAAAGGACAGTTTATTGCAAAAAGCGGTAATACCGGCGGCTCACAGGGTCCCCATTGCCATTTTGAGATCAGGGACACCAGGATAGAGAAAGTCTTAAATCCATTATTGTTTGGGTTACCCATTGCGGATGATGTGCCGCCCACGATTATTCGGTTAGCCATGTATGATAGGTGCCTGAGTACCTATAGCCAGTCTCCCAAACTTTTCAGTCTTAAAAAGCTGCCTTCAGGATATACTACTACTTTGCCTGTAATAACTTTTAATACAGATAAAATTAGTTTTGGTATCTCAGCAAATGATAAAGTATCAGGGTCATCAAATCCTAACGGAATTTACGCAGCTACTTTATACCTCGATGAAAACCCGGTTTCAGCCTTTGTTCTGGACAGCATAGGCTACAACGAAACAAGATTCCTGAACGCCCATATTGACTATAAGACCCGGGCGCAGGGTGGTCCTTACATTGAACATCTCTCCAGATTACCTGGGTACCCCGAATCAGTGTATAGAGATATAACAGGCAACGGTGTACTCGAAATTACCGATGACAGTATTCACCAGGTAAGGATAGAGGTGCAGGATGCGAACGGCAATACTTCCAATCTTAATTTTAAAATAAAAAAAGGATTAATAAAAGAAAATGGGAGATTAACTGATTCAGCAAAATACTATCAACAGCAAGAGTTTCATCCTGGCTTTGTAAATATTTTCGAAAGCGAGGCAATGCAAATGATGTTTAGTCCGGGGGACTTATATGATTCAGTATCCTTTATTCAAACCGTAAAACAAAATAATGCTGCTAATTCATATTCAGATTTTTTTACCGCAGGCTCGGGCCTGATTCCTATACATAGTTATTTTATCACCAGAATAAAAGCAAACCAAGACGTGCCGGCATCCCTTAAAGACAGGATGCTGATGAAAAGAACCTGGGGTTCAAAAACGGAAATTGTAAAAGCTGTTGCCGATGGAGAATGGTATACTGCAAGCTTTAGAGAATTGGGAAATTTTGAATTGATAGCTGATGATGAAGATCCGGTGATTGGGGGCTTTAGCGACAATGCCAACCTTTCCAAGTTTTCAAGAATTGTTTTTACCCCCAAAGACAATCAAAATGAGATGAAAAATTTCAAGGCTATGCTCGACGGCAAATGGTTGAAATTCACAAATGATAAAGGAAGGTCGTTTATTTATAATTTTGACGAAAGGTGCCCACGAGGCTACCATGAATTAAATGTTTCAATTGAAGACGAGGCGGGGAATGTTGCCAATAAAATTTTTCACTTTATAAAATAAATATGATTGAACTACAGCCTGGGAATAAGGCGCCTGTCTTTAAAGGAAAAGACCAAAACGGCACAACCATTTCATTAAAGGATTTTGCAGGCCAGAAGGTCGTGCTTTATTTTTATCCGGAAGATGATACTCCAACCTGCACTACGGAAGCATGTAACCTTCGCGATAATTTTTCTGTTCTTAAAGAAAAGGGCATAACGGTTTTAGGCGTCAGCCCGGACGATGTGAAGAAGCACAAGAAGTTTGAATTGAAATATAAGCTGCCATTCACTCTGGTAGCAGACCCTGATAAAACGATCATTGAAAAGTATGGAGTATGGGGTGAAAAAAACTTATATGGCAGGAAGTATATGGGTCTTCGCAGAACCACATTTTTAATTGATGAAAAAGGGGTCATTGTAAAAATATTCAGGAAGCCGAAGTCCAAAATTCACGCTGAAGAAATTATGAAAGCATGGGAAGTGGCGGGATAAACACGACAACAAATCCCATCCTTCCGAATGTAAGAATTGTGGAGCACTCGTGGGTAGCAAAGCTCGCTGCAACTAAATTGAATGTCCGCCAGGTAGCTATGGTGCTCGGGAATACAATTTATTTACACAATACTTCTACAAAGCAATTTCTCCATAATGAAACCTGGGTAAAACATGAGGCTTGCCACATCAGGCAGTTCAGGGAGCATGGGTACATTGCATTTCTAATAAAATATTTATGGGAGAGCCTGCTTCACGGGTATCATAATAATAAATATGAATTAGAGGCCAGAGAAGCCGAAACCCTTGATTGAGCACCGACAGAGCCATTTACTTAATCTATTCTAAATTGGAAAATTTTCATACTTTTCTCCTAAGCCAAAAGGCAGAATTTAATAGTATTGTTGAATTTGATTCGCGCCGGGATAAAATTGCGTCACTGGATCTTTCGGAGAACAATGAGGACCAGGAAAAGATAGATTTTGACAACACCAATGATTTTTCTGTTTATATAAGAGAGGAGCTGTTGCGAGCAAAAGCAAAATTTCTCATCGGGGGATATAATGAATTGAGGGATTTATATAAAAGGAGTTCATTGTTTACCTCGGATTCGATCGCCGGTAATAATGACGAAAAGCCCGAGCCCAGGCGGCTACACATTGGGTTGGATATTTGGGGATTGGAGGGCACACCAGTTTATTCACCCTTGCAGGGAGTCGTGCATAGCTTTGCTTTCAATAATCATTTTGGGGACTATGGCGCTACGATTATTTTATCGCATATACTTCACTCCACCACATTCTATACACTGTACGGACATGTAAGCGTTCGCGATTTACAATCGATTTCGCCTGGAAAAATGATTGAAAAGTGCGAAGAGTTTGCTCACTTTGGCAATGAACTTGAGAACGGAAATTGGCCACCCCATCTCCATTTCCAGGTGATAGAAAATATCGGACATTTCATGGGGGATTATCCGGGAGTTTGTAAACTATCTGAAGGGGATGCATATTTATCGAATTGCCCCAACCCTGACCTGATAGTAAATTTGCTAAAATATTGCAGGTAACCTTACTGTAAATCTACTATAGCCTTGCTGCTTTTACGTTTCAAGAGATAGTAAATTTTAAAAAAACAGGATTTTCAAATAAATATCTCAATGTTTCGTTATAGGTGTTAGTGAAGAATTGTTGGTCAGGAAATGAACATTTAATGAGGTTCCGTTCCGGCAAATCGATTCTGATCTTTTCTCGAAATCCCTAATGAGGAAGTGGTTTTTTTGTTTTCGGAATTCAAACCTGGAAAACAGCCAGCCCTCACTTTTTAAAACTTCACATCCTTCTGCCTTCCGATGCAGCGCTACTGCATGTATAACCTATGGATTTTTTGTTGACAGTGAATTTCATTGTGAGCAAAACAATAATTAAATATGTAATGAAATCCATCTCTATGAATAAAATTTTTTACCTGCTTTTTTTCTTATTGATCACTGCATTTGTCCGGGCTCAAACTATAACACCTGTAATCAAGGCAAATTTTGGAGTTGAAGCTGACCTAAGAGCAAACTATTTCAATAATTTCCCCCAATCAGGAAATGATGACTGGTTCAACATGAGTGCAGGTGCCGGGGCATTTGTGATCGACACTACCGGAGCCGCAGGAATCATATCACGGTACGCCACTGACCTTTCCTTCAGGAAACTCCCTTTTTTCCGTACCATGAAGTACCCGGCATATTCCATTGTAAACAACAGGATGCTTCTGGATGCTATTTTTATCCGCGATTATCATGGGGAGGATTCTACCATTTTTGCGAATGGAGCCAGTAAAAATGGCGAGAGTCCTGCTAACTGGTCATGTCCCGTTGCACAATCGGTACCGGACAAAAATGAAATTCTTGATATGATGGTACATATCCGGAGGGCAGGGCCCAATTTTAGTGACTCCCTTTGGATGTTCGGCGGTTTATCCATCGAAAATACACAAGGTGACAGGTATTTTGATTTTGAGATGTACCAGACGGATATTTACTATGATCGTGGGCCACGGAAATTTTATGGTTACGGACCACAGGCGGGGCACACCGCCTGGGTACTTGATGCTTCGGGCAATGTCGTGGTGCCGGGCGACATAGTCTTCTCAGCATCTTACGGCAGTTCCACATTGAGTTCTATTGAAGCACGTATTTGGGTGGATAGGAGTACCACGTTAATTACTCCGGCAGGGTTTATTTGGGCTGGAACTTTTGATGGAGCCAGCAATGGTTCTCAATACGGATACGCCGGCATTATGCCTGCTTCCGCCGGAATTTTTTATACCGGAACTGAAAGTGTGAATAATACCTGGGCAGGTCCGTTTTCTTTGGTGCGCGGCGACAATACTCTATCAACAACCTACACTGCAGGACAGTTCATGGAATTTTCCGTAAATCTCACAAAGCTGGGCCTGGATCCCGTGACTTTGCTTGGTGCCAACCAGTGTGGTATGCCTTTCAGAAGAATATTGGTAAAATCGAGGGCTTCCACTTCATTTACTTCGGCTTTAAAAGATTTTGTTGGTCCCTTCGATTTTTTCCTGGCCCCAAGGGCAGATATACAGGCAGATCAATCAGTGCTTTGCGGGATTATTGGTATGTCTAATATTTCGGTGATCAACCCTGTTTCTACGTCAACCTATACGTGGAGTACGACCAACGGACATATTTTAGGGAGTACCTCTGGAACATCTATCTCTGTCGATTCTGCAGGTACGTACGTGGTGAGTCAATATCTGCAATCGGGTTGCTCTGTGTATGCAACTGATACTATCACAGTTTTCTGGAATGCCAGCTGTTTTGTTTTAGACAATAACCTGCTTCGTTTCAATGGCAAAACTGATAAAAAGGACATACAGTTGCAGTGGGCCGTTCTGGATAATTCACCTGTTCATTATTTCGAGATTGAAAAGAGTTTGGACGGAATCCAGTTTTATTCTATGGGTAAAATATTTCCGGGTCAGTACAATGAGGGTACAACTACTTATTCCGCCACAGATCAAAAAGAAACGGCAGGCTCCCCCAACGTTTACTATCGGTTGAAGATAAGCGGCGATGCGGGCAAAGTAACTTA
>JBDSPQ010000231.1:0-5782 GCA_039930305.1 Ginsengibacter sp.
CATGCACAAAAGCAAAAGAAGTATGTAGTGAAAGGAGACTCAGTTTCAGGTTATGGAATTTATGCTGCGAAAGATATCCAGTCTGGCGAGGTAGTATTTCTGGGAGAAGAAAATCCACACAGGTTGATCACCAAAAAATATGTGGAAGAAAACTGGAATAAGGATGACCTGGAAAATTTTCGACGATACGCATGGCCACTCAGCCAGGAGGTTTATATTCTGTGGGACAATAATCCCCGGGAATGGGCACCACAAAATCATTCTTGTGACGCCAACACACATTACAGTGGGTTAAATGTACTGGCTAAAAAACAAATCAGGAAAAATGACGAACTCACTCTGGACTATACATCCTTCCTTAATAATGAGATGGAAAGTTTCATCTGCAATTGTGGAACCTCTGATTGCCGCAAGATTATCCAGGGCAAACAGGAAAATTCAATAAGTTATCTGCTGAAGCCTATTTAATCTGTAATTTTAAAATTGTTTCGTGAAGTGGCAAAATTCTATTGCTGGAAAATTTTATAATTAAAGAGTATGACCAGGGAAGAGATGTTTATGAGTAAAGCCATAGCGCTTTCCGAGAGAAATATTATTCATGATGAGGGTGGCCCCTTTGGATGCATTGTGGTAAAAGGAGATCACATAATAGGAAGCGGAAATAACAAGGTAATTACAAATATGGACCCCACTGCTCATGCCGAAATTGTGGCCATCAGGGATGCATGCAAAAACCTCGGCTCTTACCAGCTTGACGGATGCGAAATATATACCTCCTGTGAGCCTTGTCCCATGTGCCTAGGTGCTATTTACTGGGCACGTCCTCAAATAATTTACTATGCTAACACACATTCGGATGCCGCATCTGCAGGCTTTGATGATTCATTTATTTACCAGGAAATTAATCAGCCTGTAAATGACCGTAAAATTCCTATGAAGAATATAAGCCGCGAGCAGGCCTTAAAAGTTTTTATACAATGGGGAAATAAAACTGATAAATCAATTTATTAATCTCAACACTTCTTAAAGTTTCATTAGTGTGAATAGTTTTCTACGATTTTTAAATCCGATTAGCCATGTCGGGCTAAGACAAATTAATACCAGTATCTTAGTTCCTGAATTATAATAAAAACTAATTTTGATATATGTCAGGATGCAATTTTACCATACCATTTGCAGGAGTAGCCACAGAGGTTTTATCGAAGGCCAAGGCTGCTATTGAGAGCCAAAACGGTTATTTTATGGGCGATACTCAGTCCGGAAATTTCGAAGTTTCTGTATTATCTAATAATTTAAAAGGAAGTTATAGTATATCAGGGAGCGCAATGAATATCCTCATTGAGGATAAACCTTTTTTTGTACCGTGCAGCACGATAGAGAGTTTTTTAAAGAATAAGCTTTCCTGATGTATTTTTTAAGCTGATTGTACAGTGCTTGATAAAATACCATGCACTTTTCGAATAAGATCGTTTAGTTCAAAAGGTTTTGCAATGAAATCGTTGGCCCCATATTCGTAAATAGCTGATTCTGCGACGCGTGGATAGGAAGAAAAAATAATCACAGGAATATGTCTTGTTCCCGCATTGGATTTTAGCTTCTTACAAACCTCAAATCCATCAATGCCAGAAAGGAAAACATCAAGGAGAATAAGCTGGGGTTCATGTTCTCGTATTTCGGTATACGCAGGTTCCCATTCGGAATATACTGATGCATCAAACCCACGGCGAATGAGTAGTGATTTTACTACTTTAAGCAAGTCCTTATCATCGTCTATTACGAAAATTCTGGGCATACCATTAATATCGCAAAAAGCATGCAGAATTTCGAATAATTTTTAAAAAAAACTAAAATAATAGGCTATTTTCAAACTACATTAAATCAGTGTCTGATTGGCAGCGCTTAAATAATACGATGGGGTTGCTGGAATTGCAACCCCGTCGCATAAACAAACCATCTTTAATAGATATTTATGATTTTTGAAAATTCTCATAAATGCTCACTTCTCCTTCGTAAAGCGTAACAATAGTATAATTCTTATCGTTTTCCAGGTATATGAAATAGCATAACATGCCACCTTCATTCACTTCTTTTACCAGATTTATTTTATGATCGTAGTATTTGCTTTTAACGATGGCGCGAATTCCCGGTTCCATTTTATCTTCCTGGTATGTCTTAGTAGTGCGTATCCATCTGCCTTGCTTATCAAACAACACGGTAGTATTTATTTGATTACCGCTAAACCTGGCCGTTATGCAGCCTGGTTCTGAAAACCATTTAACGTCCGATGCGTTTTTGTAATATTTACTAAATGTTTTCAGTGACCTAAAGTCCGCCTTGCTGATTTTGACGCCAATTTTTGAATTGAGGCCCACATCAGGAACATTTATATTGTTTTTTCCGCCGATTAGTTGGGCATTTCCATGATTGAATACAGAATTATATATTAAGCCTGTAATCAGAATTACTAATATCTTTTTCATTTTTTTAAGTTTTAAGTTTTGAATAAATACTAACATCTTTATTACACAAAGCTCATCAACTCCTGGCCAATATGAAAGAGTGCTTTCACCGATCTGCAGCAAGTTTTTGATGAAAATAATAGAGTGGGAAACACCTCCATGACGAACGTCAAAGTCTCGTCCTTTTGGAATTTTAACGTGAAAGGCAACCGGATGGGAAGCATTATTTCTTTCCGCGGAGATTACGAAAAATCAATGGAGTATTTAAATATTTACAATACCATTTCTAATAGCGTACATTACCAATCCTATCCTTGTTTTGGCATTGAGTTTTTGGAAAAGATCATCGCGATATCCATCAATAGTTCTTGGACTAAGGAACATTTTTTCTGCAATCTCTTTATAGGTCAGTTCGCTGCAAATTAATTTTAGAAAATTAATTTCACGTTCATTTAATTGGATAACGTTAGCCGCATTTGCATTCTCTTCATCCATCGTATTGATCGTATGGATCAATTTTCCGGTCACCATTTCAGAGTAATAGAACCCCTTCGTGACAAGAGCGTCTAAAGCTGACTTTAGTTCTAACGGCTCGCAATCTTTCAAAATATAACCCTTTGCACCTGCTTTAAACATTCTGATAACTGCGCCTTCATTGTCGTACATGGATAAAGCCAAAACCTTAACCCCCGGATGATTATTTTTTAACCAGGAACACGCTTCGTATCCATCCATTTCCGGCATGTTGATATCCATCAATACGATGTCAGGAAGCTGTTTTGGTTTTAGCTGGTTTATAAAATCTTTGCCATCATCTGCCTCAAATGATATATAATAGTTGCCAAAACTTTCGATAAGTCCTGCAAGCCCATTACGCAACAGCGTATGATCATCTACTAAAGCAACACTGACCTTTTGAGGCATATTATTTTTTTACAGGCAATGTAATTACGACACATGTTCCCTTTCCAGGATCGGTATCTATTTTCAATGTAGCTCCAATTATGGACGCCCTGTTTGAAATATTAATAATACCTATACCATGATCCTTTTTTGCTTTTTTAATTTCCTCAACATTGAACCCAATTCCATTGTCTGCGATTTGCATAATAAAGTTCTCAGGTGTATGGGCAACTCTTATGTTTATCTCAGATGCTTTTGCATGTTTGATCGTATTGTTCAATACTTCCTGGCAAATTCTGAAGATAATCAATTCATGCCTGTGGGATAAACTACCTGGCTCACCTTCCCAATTCAGACTTGTCTCGTATTTCCCTGCCCTTTTAATCAATTCCAACTCCGATTCTACAGAACGTTCAAGACCCAATTCAATTACAGAATCAGCATTAAGACTTCTTGATAGATCCCGAAGATCCTGTATGGCCTGGCTTACCAATTTGGAAGAACTTTTAATTTTTTCCTGCATTAATTCTGTATCAGTAAAATCCATGGTATTTATGGTCATTTTTGCCAGGCTCAATATTTGCCCGATGTTATCATGTATCTCCTGAGAAATATTTTTAAATGTTTGTTCCTGAATTTCCAATTTGCTGGAGAGAATCTCTTTATCGAAGATTACGCGGAGATTTTCTTTATCTCTCAAAAACTGAACTTGTTTTTTCTGGTAAACCAAAACAAGCATTACAATGCCGATCGCAACAATCAACAGGAATATCGTAAACATAAAGATGGTGGTAACTTCCGGATTTACCGCAACTTCCTGTGATATTTTATCCATAGATTTCCAGTTAGTGCTACCAGCGCACTGGTGAAAAGTATAACATTTTGAAACGACCAGATAATAGCACGTTGCGATTCATTTTTCTCCTTATATGCAAAAATGATAAAAAATGCGCCAAGAAAGTATATTAAGTAACTGGAGACCAGCCAAAAATTGAAGTCTTCTAAAATGTTCTGCTCACTCACATTACTAATTAACTTGTGGAAGTACAATAGTGAATAAATTAAAATAGTAATGTTACAGGTTGCAGTAACATAATTGTTGTAAGTATTAAAAAACTGAGCTGAAACAACATCATACCGGATAAATAATAAAACATTAAAAACCAGTAGAATTAGAACGATGTACTTTTTTACCTTACTATTTAAAATTGAGTAAAAATAATAAGAGAAAGTGCAAATTGTTATAAAGAAGAATAGGTTGTACAGGTAATTATTGTCGCCCATAATTCTGACATAGCTTAAAAAGCTGGCATAATAGGTTATCACTACAGCGGACACGTAATAAATTAATAAAACTTTTAGTCTTAAGGGACTCGTTTTAGTTGTTGTAATCATCAATAAGAAAAAATATACCAGGTAAGATAGGGGCTCGAGAAAGTTTTTTAAAAATAACATCAAGATTATTTGACGACTTTAGTTTTAGCTTTTATACAAGAACATTCGTCCTGTATTTCAAATTGGAGAAATTACTGATATCTGTTTTATGTACATAAACCGGGATCAGCCGTAAATACCTGAAACTTGCTTATAGTTAAGGAGGTAGATTAAAATAATCGTGACAGGTTAGGGATACATCGGTTGATTATCAGCAATGTTTTTTAGAATAGATTATCCCCTTAAAATTATACTTCACTAATCTTTCTTGAAAGTCAGCAAGGCATAGGGCATCCTACTACCCTACCTGCACTTTGTGCAATTGCTCGCTGTTCGCCATCTGTATGTTCTGTACATTCGGCAAAAATTTCGAATTGCGATTTCTTGTTTGAGGCATCATAAACCACCCTACCTGTTATAATTAATCTTTCGCACGATCCGTCTTTAATAAGATTTAAAATGTCTTTTGCCGGGAATGAGAATTGGAACTCGTTAAACATGAAATAAATTTTTACTTAAAAAAATGAATGAAAAATTAAACTTACAAAATGTTTACTTTCATAGCAATTTTTTAATACTTCGTATTTTTTTGGGAGAATTATTTATTTGGAAGAAAATGTTGAAAATTAGGATGTTGAAATCAGGACTGTAAAAATATTTAGCGTGTTTCATCTTAAAAAAAGGGTGAATACACCTAATCCTTGTTTCTGCTTTACACCGGTATCCAACGCAAGAAAGGGCGCTCGGCCACCCGGCACCCCATTTTGAGTCAAAGACTTTACTATTTATTAAGGAAGAGAAAGCTCTAAAAAAATGTTACAAGCTACCTTTCGGTGTCACATTTTCACGTAAAATACCGGAATCATCGAAATCTTCATCATCTTCCATTTCATCTTCATCAATGTCGTCTGCATTTTCAGCATCAATATTAATTTGCCCTACGGCAAGTTCAGTAAGTGAATCATCAGCATCATATTCTTCCTCGA
>JBDSPQ010000232.1:0-4084 GCA_039930305.1 Ginsengibacter sp.
AGGGGAGACGTGAAAGATCTTGCCGTAATTCAAATATCGAAAGGACAACGCCTCTTACTGGCTGCTGTAAATAACGATTCGATGCGGGTTTTCAAAATCGCGCCTTGAGATACAGTTGTAACCCGGAAATACAATGCGCTTCCTGATCTTCACTCAACCCCCCGGCATTTTCACTTTAGATGTATCTTCCTTAAAAGTAGGCACACTGTAACCTCCTGAATCCAATACTGCGTTTGGAAACATTTGCCTGAGGGCAGCCCATCTGGATTTATCCACTTTTGTATTGAAAAGATAAATATGATGCAGCCGTTGCAGCCCTTGTAGTGATGATAAGGTTGTTCCGCTGATGTTAGTACTGGTAAGGTTCAGGTAAGTAAGATTTTCCAAATTCTTCAAGGCGACAATCGCGGTATCAGTAATAGAAGTATTGTTCAAATAAAGACGGGTCAGGTTTTTTAGTTTTGATAAAGATGAGAGATGCCTGTCTTGAATATCAGTGTTGCCTGCATTCAACCAGATAACCTGCTTGTTGATCCCCTCGAGAAGTTTTACCACGGTGTCGATAGGCTGTATTGCGGAAATCAAGGATACGGAGAGATAATTACTATTGGTCGCAACAGGTACCGGATTTATGCCGGCCATTTTCAGTTTCAGCAATGCTTCTGTTCCTGCAGGTTCCACAGCAGCAGCAGGTATCTCATCGGATATAGAGACATTTTCGGATGCTCCGGTCTGCAATGCAAGCAACAAGGGTTTCGACTTTTCACTTTGCGGCAGCTCCTTGATTTTTTTGTGAACATCGGCACCAGTTGAAATCCACCAGTCAAGGATTTCTATCTCCGTCGCTGATAATTGTGTTTTTTCTTTTGGCGGCATGTGGTCTTCATTATCAATAGGCAGTAATAATCGCCGTAATAATTCCCCTTCTCCCGGTTTACCGGGTACAATTGCTTTGCCGTCTTCTCCCCCGGTCAATATAAATTCTGGTGAATCCAATCGCAGTTTTCCTTTTTGCTTCGACGGTCCATGACAACTGTAACACCTTGCCTGCAAAAGTGGTTTTACTGCATCATCATAAAGTATTGCTTCAGGTACGTTAGCGATCGGTTTTATAGCTGGCCCTTTTGTATTGGCCAAATGGTAACCTTCGGCGAGGTAATTTGATCCATGCGTTAACGACCCGCCAAGATGTCCCGTGATAAATATGATAACCGCAAGAATGATGGTACTGCCTGTTAGTATTGTGTTACGAGCCCCTGTACGGTAAATGAAATAAAGTATCAACGCAAAAGAGGCGACGCTAATTCCGAACCATTGGTGGCGTGTCACTAATTCGTGATCATAGTCTCCCGATTGGGAAAGAACAAACCCGGTAATACACGAAAAAACGGCACTGATCATTCCCCAAAAAATAATGACTTGAACAGAAGACAGGAGAAAGGCGAATTTTTTATTGAGTGCCAGCCATTGAAAAAAACAAGCTATTATTAATATTCCTACCGGTAAATGAACCAGCATTGGGTGGAGGCGGCCAATCAAATCAAAAATTGCAAGTAAAGTCATATGCTGCGCAGCGGGTTTTATTTATATCGCTCACGAAGTAAATGCATCATGTGAACATTTATTTCCCACTGGTTTGCCAGCGGTTGCTGCGTGTAAGGTACTGTGGGCATATAAGAGGGCGGGCCAAATTCAGTAAGGATGGTGATTACCTCACCATTTGTTTTCTTTCTTTCAATCACTTTGTCCCACCAGGCAAGATGTGCGTTCAGGGCCTCTTTCCATTCCGGGGCCCGCGGGTCATTCACCTGCGGCGACTCCTGGTGTCCTATCCGGGCGTGAATATGTTCAGTTCGTTCCAGAACAAGGCCAACGGTCTCGGCCTGGTCTGCCAACAGGCTTTCATGCACATTACACCAATGGGAAATATCAAGCGTAAATTTCAATTCAGGATATTTCTCAAGATATTGCCTGGCAATATGGGCCGCGAACATGATCCTGCTGCGGTGTGTTTCATGTAAAATCTTTACCCCGGTTTCTTTAGACAGCGAAATAGTATGCTCCACAAATTTTTTATTGATTTCAAGCGGAAAGTGATCCCTCCCTGAATGGCAATTTATATATAATGGCTTTTGGATTTTTTGCCTGGCAGCCGCCTCGGTCATCTTCTTAAATTGTTCCAAATGTTTTACAGGATCTGTATTTTGATCTCCGCATAAAAACCCTACCTCCAGTTCATATTTTTTTAAGGTGCTAAACAATTCTTCCCTGGCCTTTACCTCTCCTGACGGCCACCAAATTTCGATACCATCATAACCTTCTTTTTTAACCTTAGCACAATATTCATCAAGGGTGCCTTCAAAGCCCCAGTTGGTGGCGAGAATTTTTAATTGGAAATTATTTTTCTCCATAGCCGTTTTTTGCTGTTTGGGTAAATCTATATTTTTCGAAGGTAATAGGGCGGCAGCAATAGACGACCTGATGCTGATATCGAGGAATTCTTTTCTTTTCAATAGCGCGTTTTTATTTTTTACTCAGGCGATAATGTCATGAATTACCTTCCCGGCTACATCCGTCAGCCTGAATGGCCTGCCCTGGTATTGATAGGTAAATTGCTCGTGGTCGAAACCTAACTGGTTCAATATCGTAGCCTGTATATCGAACACTTCTACTTTTCCGCTTACGGGGCTGTACCCTATTTCATCTGTTTCTCCGTAACTAAAACCTTTTTTAATACCACCGCCTGCCATCCAAATGGTAAAAGCATCAGTATGGTGATCTCGCCCTTTAAAAGGGTTTTGGATACCATTCCTGTTTTCCATCATTGGTGTCCGGCCAAATTCCCCACCCCAAACGACCAATGTTTCATCAAGTAATCCCCGTTGTTTCAAATCCATAATCAATGCGGCCACTGGCTTATCTACAGTGCGATATTTATTAAGCATCCCAAGGTTGAGCGAATTAGTGGCATTGTCTCCATGCGCATCCCATCCCCAGTCAAACAATTGTACAAAGCGAACGCCTTTTTCTACCAGCTTCCTGGCCAGCAGAACGTTATTTGCAAAGCACGCCTCGCCTTTTTTGGTACCATACATTTCATGAATATATTCCGGTTCATCATTAATATTCATTACTTCGGGCGCAGTTATTTGCATGCGATAGGCCATTTCATATTGAGAGATCCTCGAAAGTATTTCAGGGTCATTGTAATGGTGGTACTCTTCCTGGTTCACCTTGTTTATTGCGTCAATAGAAGCCTTTCTAAGATCGCGTGTCATCCCTTTCGGATCATTAATAAACAAGACCGGATCACCTTCGCTGCGGCACTGCACACCCTGGTAAACGGAAGGAAGAAAGCCGCTTCCCCAAACACTTTTTCCTGCATCAGGAAAACTTCCACCACTGGTTAACACTACAAAGCCCGGAAGATTCTGATTTTCCGTACCTAAGCCATAGGTCAGCCAACTGCCCATGCTTGG
The DNA here is from genome assembly GCA_039930305.1 of Ginsengibacter sp. Classification (GTDB taxonomy): domain Bacteria; phylum Bacteroidota; class Bacteroidia; order Chitinophagales; family Chitinophagaceae; genus Ginsengibacter. Next base: position 3,480 of record JBDSPQ010000232.1, read on the forward strand.
CCTGCCGAGGCGCGGGCTTCCCGTATGTATCAGTAGCTGCGCGGGCGCATGGTTAAATTGATCCGTGGTGACGGCTTTCAACAAAGAGATTTCATCAACAATCGAAGTAAGGTGCGGCATACCGTCTCCCAGCCACGTGCCACTTTCGCCGTATTGCGCGAACTTTGCTTGGGGTCCGAGCATTTTTGGCGTGCCTGTTATGAACGCAAATTTTTTACCCTGCAACAAAGATTGCGGACAATCCTGCCCATCCATCTTCATCAGTTCCGGTTTATAATCGAACAACTCCAATTGTGATGGCGCGCCGGCCATGTGGAGATAAATTACACTTTTTGCCTTCCCGGGCAGCGGCGGAGCTTTTGGTAACAAAGGATGCGCAGGGTCAAAAGAAATCGCGTGGGCCGCTTTTGTCCGATCCTTGCTACTGCAGCCGGAGCCTAAAACTGAACTCATCGCGAGCGCTCCAAGCCCCATAGCGCTTTGCATGAGGAAATGCCGGCGGGTATGCATTTGCAGGTAAGAAGCGTTTGCTTCTTTTACCAGGCGATGATCATGCAAATTTTTTCGGCTCATATTTTAGAAATTTTCTTTACCAATCTCTTGAA
>JBDSPQ010000233.1:0-4235 GCA_039930305.1 Ginsengibacter sp.
TCCACTTAAAAGACGGACTGGTAATAGGAACAGCTTTCAACATTAATTCTATCCCGCGGCTTCTTACTGTTCCTCCATTTACCAGCCTGCTCTGGTAACCGCTTGCTGTAGAGGTTGGCAGGTTTATTATCTGGTGAACGTTTGTATTCTGATAAACTGTTGCATCCAGGCCAAGCCGGTTTTTAAAAAAATAAATTTCTGTTCCCAATTCAACTGCATTGAGTTTTTCCGGGGTTAACGCTGCATTTAGTAATCGCGTACTGTTGGTAAGTAATGGGGAGGAGCCATAATTCTGGTTGAAAACAAAGGTATTATTTAACTGGTACGGATCAGTGTCACTGCCGACTTTACCATAACTGAGCCTGATCTTAGCATAACTTATGGAGGCAGGCATTTTTACCATCTCAGACAAAATAAATGATAATGCCGCTGAATAGTATGCATAGGAATTTGCTGAAACGGGCAATGAACTCGACCAGTCATTACGAAAAGTGAGATCGGTAAATAGAAAATTTTTGAAAGTAAAATTTCCAAAAGCATACACGCTGTTAATTCTTTTTTCTCCAATTTCCTGGTTAGACACCAGCGGAATTTTAGAATTTGCGAAATTATATATTCCCGGTATTGATAGCTGACTTGAGGTGGTGCTTTTGTAATTTGATTGCTGTGATAAAATATTTCCTCCGCCTGTTAGGGACAGTGAAATATTTTTATTTATTGATGTATTATAGTTTAGTAAAACATCGGTGTTCAACTCACGGTAATCTATTTCATCTTCGCGGTAGGCGCCGTTTATGAAGCGCTTTGTGCTAAATGCTCTTTCAGACCGGCGCAGGTCGTGATAATAATCGATGCCCGAGCGCAGTCGGATACTCAGTTTATCGGTGATCGCATAATTGACCGATGCATTTCCTATGAGCCTGTTCTTTTCAAAACCATTTGTATTTTCATATGCCTGGAAATAAGGATTGTCCAGCCACAAATAATTTGAATTGAATTGACTAAAATCCTTTTGGCCTTCCTGCCAATAATTTCGCAGCGCATTTACGTCTACCTGCCTGCCCGTCCAGTTAAAAGTGTACATCGGGTTCTCACTTCCATATCCTAACGAAGGGCGATTGGTGCTCGTGGCATTCAAATAATTAAGATAGCCACTTATCGTTAGCTTCTCAGTCATTTGACTCTTACCTGAAAAAGAAAGACTATTTCTTTTGAGATCTGTATTTGGTACAATGCCTTTGTTGTCAAGGTTTGTATAAGACAAGCGGAGACTCGATTTTTCATTACCACCGTTAAATGAGACATTATTGATAAAGGTGGTTCCGGTTTGATAATAATCTTTTACGTTATTGGGATGACCGATGAAAGGAGTCGCAGTGATTGGATTTCCTCCCCGCGCAATAATATCAGCACCCCTGACGGGATTGCCATTTCTATCGGTTGAGGGTCCGTCAAACTGCTTTATGAGCTGCCCTTCTATCTTAGGCCCAAAACTCGTAAGGCCACCATCGTTAGTGCCCGCGCCAAAGCCATCTTCATAAGAAAACTTACCACCTGCACCTGCGCCGTACGCGTTTTGATATTGCGGCAGGCGTAGGGGATTTTCAAAAGTAACTGAGCTGTTTAAGCTAATTCCATTACCCTTTTTCTGTGAGCCATCTTTCGTGGTAATAACCACCACACCCGATGCGGCCCTGCTGCCGTATAATGCTGCTGCACCGGCGCCTTTTAAAACGGTTATAGATGCTACATCGTCCGGGCTAATGTCAGCGGCACCGTTGCCATAGTCTACTTCCTGGAAGCCGGCTTCATTATTTTCTGTATTGTTGGTAATGGTGTTGTTGCTTATCGGAACTCCGTCTACTACAAATAAAGGCTGGTTATTTCCTGTTAAGGAATTTTCTCCCCTGATCACGATCCGTGATGAAGAACCCACTCCCGAAGATCCGTTGGTAACCTGAACGCCTGCCACTCTTCCGGCCAGGGAATTTACCAGGTTGGTTTGGCGAACCTCAGACAGGTCTTTAGCGCTAACTGTTTGTACAGAGTATCCTAATTCTTTTTTATTGCGTTGAATGCCTAACGCAGTAATTACTACTTCCGTCAGTTCGGCTGTATTGGGAAATAATGAGATATTGTATCTCGCCTGTTCACCTGTTTTTACTTCCACCGTTTCATAGCCGAGGTAGGAGATTACTAAGGTCGCATACCTGCTGCCTACATTAATTTTAAAGGAACCGTCTTCCGAAGTGAGTATTCCATTGCTTGTGCCTTTTTCTAATATGCTTACCCTGGATAAGCCGGTGCCAGTATTTGCCTCAAAGATATTGCCGGTTATGGTTCGGGTTTGTGCTTTTGTTGCAAATACAAAAATGCAAAAGCACAGAGAGGTAAAAACAGTTTTCATGCTTGGGGTTTCTAAAAATTAATAAAATGTGATACAAGAAATTAAAGCTGAAACTGAGGCGGGCCCCTAAGACTTGAGGTATGAGAACTGGTGTTGTCGAGAAAAGCAGTTTGAAAAAACGAAAATTTAAGTGACCTATATTGTTCAAAAAGCCTGCGAATAGTCAGGCTTAGCCAGTGAAATGAATATTTGTTTTGCCATTCAGCCAAAGAAGCTAAATTATCCATATCATCACCCGGTGTTTCTATGGACACGCTTAGGTTACTCTTAAACGCATAATCTTTCAAACCCTTAAAAACCTCATTGGTGAGCCAGGGGATCTTCAAAATGCCATTCCTGCAATAAGCACTTTTTTGGAATCCGATTATGTAAACACCTCCATCGTTAGAAGGACCTAAAACCAGGGCTGAACGCTGTAGTTTCCGGGAAATGTTGATGAATTGCGCACTATTTACAGATGGCGAATCGGTTCCACTTATGATAATATTATCGTAGCCTAAGGCAAAGGTTTCCTCAATGGCGTTTGTAAGCCTGTCGCCGAATGACTGTCCTTTTTGTTGATCTGAGAAGAACGTAACGACCGGAATATTTGATATACTGGCTTCCTGTTGTGTGTGCCGGATCAGTTCTGCTGCCAATGCGATGCCGCTTTTCTTTCCAAAAAGCCTGGCATACTTCTTCTTGTCTGCCTCTTCTTTGGCAGCCCTTGAAAAAAGTAGGATGGCTGTTTTTGTCAAAAGGATTTTAGATTATAATAAGAAATTTACCAATGGTTTCTTTTAGAGTACGTAATTTCAAATGTAACAGATTCTGCCGGCGAAAATATATTTTCCTTTAAAATGATCACTCTGAAAGAAGCAAAGACACTGAGACCGGAAAATATTCAACAGACTATTTTTTTAAATAACAGGATCAGGCAACTGCTTACGTGCAAATTGCATTTATATTAGCACATGCGCCAGGTTTTCGCGGTATTTATTTTTTTGATTTCAACTTCTCCGATAGGTGCACAGTCCCATAAAGTTTTTGGTAAAATAATTAATACACGCCTGGAACCGCTTGCCTTTGTGAGTGTTGAAGTAAAGGGAGCTAAAGGCGGAACAACCTCAAATGAAGACGGACAATATGAGTTAGCTCTCGATGAAGGAAAGTATGATCTTGTATTCAGTATTATCGGTTACCGCCCGCAGGTCGTAACGGTAATAGTGAGTAAGTTTGACATGGAAAAAAATATTATTCTGGAAAATGACAATTCTCAGGGTCTTACTGAAGTAATAGTAAAAGGAAGGGACCGGGCTGAGGAAATCATCAGGAATGTAATACGTAATAAAGAAAAGGTAATGTCAGCTGCGGGTGCTTACTCCTGCAACATTTATATCAAGGCTGTGCAGGAAGATTCTTCAGCGAGGCGAAAGAAAAAAATACGCGGGGATGCGGATGTCGCTACAGATACTACAAATGCCGATCTCGAACGAATGGCCATGGCGGAAGTTGTTCTAAGGTACGACTATGAATCGCGGCAACGTACAAAGGAAGAGCGTACCGGTGTTACAAAAGGCAGAAAGACAGACGGCTTATTCTATTTGTCAACAACGGGAGGAGATTTTAATTTTTATAATAACCTGGTGAAAGTTCCTTCAGTTTCAGATGTGCCCATACTTTCTCCTGTAAGTTATAGCGGTCTGCTGGCGTATAAATTTAAAACACTCGCTATAAAAAATGAGGGGGGTAAAAAGATTTACATTATAAGTGTAAAGCCCCGCCAGTTGAGTAATGCAACAGTAGAGGGAGAAATTAGTGTTGCCGATAGCTCGTGGGTGATGCTCCA
>JBDSPQ010000234.1:0-4459 GCA_039930305.1 Ginsengibacter sp.
TAAATAACAATGGCTCGTTAAAAATAGAAGGTGATTTCGAGATAGTTGATAGAAATGGGAACCAATATGGTTTGCAGGGTCGGGAAATAGTTTCGGTTTGCCGCTGTGGCCGCTCTCAAAATAAACCATTTTGCGATGGATCCCACAAAGGGCATTTTGAACATGAAGCTATAGCTTTTGATCTGCCGCCAAAGAAAGTGATCTAATTGGCTGTATCGCACAGTGAGGAATAAAAAAATCTTACTTTGAAGTCGTCGTGTCGGTATCTTCTTCCATTCTTGCTTTCTTCCGGAAAAAGCCCCGTAGCAAAAAATTATGCTGCAACGCTTCGAGGTCTTCATCCAGCTTTTTTGTACCAGAACGCAGATTTTTTAGCGTCGCTTTGAGGTTGCTGGCAGCTTGCTCATCATGTAGGAGCATGCCGATAGGAGCGTTGGGATTATTCAAACCCTCATTAAGATTGGTAACTCCCTTATCCAGACTTACGGTGGTGGTTTTCAGATTGCTCATTACATCCTCAGAGGTGGCAGCCACATGCTGAAGCTGCGAAACAGTTGCTCTAAGGCGGCTAAACAAAATGGTGTCCGTAACCAGGTCATTTGCTAAAGCGCCCTGGTCGTTGAGCTTGGCCGTGTAGGAAGATACGTTTGAAGAGAGGCGATCCAGGTTATGAGATACTTTTTGTAATATCGATGCGGTTGCATTTAACTGGGTGTACATTGTTTCGTCGGTAAGTAATTTGCCCACAGAGCCTTCTCCATTAGAAAGGCGCCCACTGATTACTTTGAAATTGTTGGTGATGTCTAACAAATTGTCGTTATTCTTTGACAGTGTATTCATCATTTCATCTGTATTCAATAATTTATCATTTTGAAGCACATCGCCGCTCTGGATGGGCGTACCATTGTTAGTGCCACCGTAAATTTCGATAATCTTATTACCTATTAAACCATCAGTGCTTAGCTTAGCTTTCGCGTCTTTAGGTATAAAGTGTACGGCATCGTCGTTGATGCCCATATCTACTTCCACCCTTCCATTTCCCTTTAATGTCACTTTTTTTATAGTACCCACTTTTACACCGGAGAACCATATATTGTTACCCTTCTGAAGCCCATTTACGTTACCGAAAAAAGCCTTGACCATAACGGATTTTTCAAAAGCGTTTTTCTGGGCACCAAGTGTGAGAATGGTAAGGATCAAAATTACGAGTCCGAGGAAAATGAAAATTCCTACTACTACCGACCGCTGGTTGCTGGTTGTTTTCATTATTGATTGATAAAATTATAATTATAAAAATTTTGAATTCTCTCGTCCTTTGAACTGAATACTTCTTCAAACGTGCCTTGCTTTATGAACTTTCCATCATACAGCATAGCTACTTTATCCCCCGTAGTTTTTGCACAGGTAAGGTCATGCGTGATGATGATAGAAGTAGTATTGAATTTAGTTCTCACCAAATTGATCAGGTTGTTTATTTCAATACTGGTGATGGGATCCAGGCCAGAAGTTGGTTCATCATATAACATGATTTGTGGACGCAATATCAGCGTTCTCGCTATACCAATTCTTTTACGCTGCCCCCCGGAAAGTTCTGAAGGCATTTGATTGATTGTATTTGACAAGCCAACATCTTCCAATACAGATTCAATTTCATGTGTCACCTCTTTCCTGGATAAGTGTCTTGCATTTCGCACCAACGGAAATTCGAGGTTTTCTCTCACTGTCATACTATCGTACAAGGCGCTGTTTTGGAAAGAAAAGCCCACTTGCAAACGAAGTTCCTGCAATGCTATGCCTTCGAGTTTATCAACCTCTTTGCCCAAAACATTCACTATGCCACTGTCGGGTTTCAATAGTCCGCAAATAATTTTAATCAGTACGGATTTACCTGTTCCCGAACGACCAAGTACTACCACATTCTCTTTCCTTGATACATCCAGATCAATACCCTGTAGCACGTGGTTAAGCCCAAATGATTTATAGAGATCTCTTATGTATATCACTAAATCTTGTTCCTGCAAATTTGGATTACTGTTTTCCATTTACCTTATGGTATTGGTTACCTGCACAATTAAAATTTCTTCTATAAAAATCAAAAACATAGAGAGTACCACTGATGCATTAGCTGCTTTTCCTACTCCTTCTGTACCATTTGTGGCGTTAAAGCCTTTATAGCAGCCTACGATCCCAATCGTGAAGCCGTAAAAAATACTTTTAACGACGGAGGAGATGATGTCCAGGAACGATATTTTATCAAAGGCCGCCTGGAAGAATGCAACAAAACTTGTCATTTCATTGGCATGTACATTAATATATGCTCCAAGCATAGCCACGCCACCTGTATAGCACATCAAAAGTGGTATCATAAGCGTAGTGGCCAATACCCTGCTAACGACTAAAAACTTAAACGGATTGACTGCTGAAACTTCCATAGCGTCTATTTGTTCGGTCACTTTCATTGAGCCAAGTTCCGCCCCGATATTCGATCCCACCTTGCCCGCTGCGATAAGTGCGGTTACTAAAGGCGCCAAAGCCCTAACGATGGCAATCGCCACGAGTGAGGGCAGCCAGGATGAAGCGCCGAATTCGGATAATGAAGGACGTGATTGTTTTGTAAAAACCATTCCGGTAATAAAACCGGTAAGGGTTATCAGAAAAAGAGATTTGTATCCAACTTCATAGCATTGCTTAATAATTTCACGAAATTCATATGGCGGTTTGAATACTTCCTTAAAAAACCGAATTACAAAACTAAAACCCCGGTTAAGCTCCAGGAAGTAAGTGTCAATCTTTTTTGTAATGAAATAAGGCCGTGGTGTTTTTGAAATCATCTTAGTATGGATAGAACATTAGTAGTCAAAATATTTATTTGAAGTGCAAAGATGGTACAAAGAAAATTAATAGTGCCTCTTCAGATGAGGTTATTAAAAGGTGTCCCTTTTCAGCGGAATTGAGTAATTATCATACATCAAAAAGTACTTGTTCTTCTCCTCGGTTTTTATGTATGCTTATAACTGATGTTCATGAGGCACGTGTTTTGTTGCATCATGGACAAAAAGAATTATGAGTATAATGAAGGATTGTTTAAGTATTTTAATTTTTGGATCATTACTGGGTTGCAACTCGTCGCATGTAAATGCTGTGAATGTGGGCAAAGTTGATACAATTATTCAAACCGCTGTGGAAACCATCAATCTTCCCGAGCCTTACGCAACACCATCTGTAAGAAATAATTCCCGTGTGATCGGATGGCCTTCTGATAAAAGGCCGCTAGCTCCCGTGGGTTTTAATGTTACACTATTTGCAGACGGACTTGACCATCCGCGTTGTGTATACGTAGCGCCAAACGGTGATGTTTTTGTTTCCGAAGCAAATACGGAAAGTGATGGCTTTGCAAAAACTACCGGTGATAAAAGCGGGAAAAGCAAAAACAGTATTCTCTTATTTCGCGACGCTGATGGAGATGGCATTCCTGAAACAAAAAAGATTTTTATGACCGGCCTTAACAGGCCCTTCGGGATGTTGATAATAGACAATAAATTCTACGTAGCTAATACCGATGCTGTGTTGATGTTTCCATACGAGTCCGGGCAATTAGAAATTACGGCACCTGGAAAGAAAATTCTTGATTTGCCCGCAGGGGGTTATAACAATCACTGGACAAGAAACTTGCTGGCCAGTCGTGACGAATCAAAAATATATATAACCGTAGGATCCGGCAGCAATGTAGCGGAACATGGAATAGATAATGAAATTCGCCGGGCAGATATTCTGGAAATTAATGCTGACGGCACTGGTGAAAAAATATATGCCAGCGGCCTGAGAAACCCGGTGGGATTAGGATGGGCGCCAGTAACAAATATATTATGGACTGCTGTGAATGAACGAGACGCACTTGGCGATGAACTTGTTCCTGATTATGCCACAAGTGTGCAGGACGGCGGATTTTATGGATGGCCATATTCTTATTTTGGCCAAAATGAAGATCCACGCCGTAAAGGAGAACGGCCTGACCTGGTAGGCAAAGCAATTGTTCCTGATGTGCCGCTGGGTGCGCATACGGCATCTCTCGGATTGGCATTTAACGAAAAAAATTCTTTTGACTCCCATTATCACGGAGGCCTCTTCGTGGCTCAACATGGCTCCTGGAACCGAAGTACCCTTTCAGGTTATAAAGTTGTTTTTGTTCCTTTTGAAAATGGCAAGCCGTCAGGCCCACCGGAAGATTTTTTGACAGGGTTTATTGCGGACCTACAAAACAGTCGCGTCTACGGTCGCCCTGTGGATGTCGCTTTTGCAAAAGACGGGTCTCTGTTGCTAACCGATGACGCCAGTGACAGGATTTGGCGAATAGAGGCAAATTAGCCATAAAATTAATTATTGACATGATGCACTAACCTGACATAAAAAACCTGCACTAAATCTCTTTAATGCAGGTTTATATCAATATCAACCTAAA
>JBDSPQ010000235.1:0-4349 GCA_039930305.1 Ginsengibacter sp.
ATCGGGGCATTTATTAGCGGCCCAAAAGATGTAATAACCTACTTAAGGTATAATGTAAGATCGCAAATATTCGCAAAAAGCCTACCATTAGTAGTAGTGGAAGGAATGATAACGCGTATGGAGATGCTCAAAACGATGCCTGAACTTAGAGCAAAACTATGGCATAATGTAAATGCACTGCAGAGTGGGCTAAGGAATAAAGGCTTTGATATTGGTACTACAAATAGTCCGGTAACTCCCGTATTCATGAAAGGGGGACTTCCTGAAGCCACGGGTATGGTAATGGACATGAGGGAGAATTACAATATTTTTTGTTCCGTTGTTGTATTCCCTGTTATTCCCAAAGGACAGATTATTTTCAGGCTTATACCTACTGCTTCACACTGTGATGAAGATATCGAAATCACTTTAGCCGCCTTTGAAGAGACAAAGAAAAAATTAGATGCGGGCGAATATAAATCTGATATGATCCCTGATATGGCCGATACCGGCATGGGACAAAAAGGGGAGATGTGAAAAAAAACCGGGCAACTGAAAAGAAGCCCGGGATAATCAAAAAATCTTAACCATTTAATCTTTAAGACTAGAAACTATAATTAAGTCGGGAGGTTTCTCTGATAAGTTGCCTGCTCAGGTCTTATTGATAATACTTTAACAATTCCCAATACTACTCGCTTTTAAAATTCGTGGCATGAAAACCGTGTTCTTTAAAGTGGATATGATATGAATAAAAAAGGGGCCGGATAAAAATCCACCCCTGTTATAATCCAATATCCTATGAAAAACCGAGTTTGAATCTGCTAAACAGATCCTTAATTATTTATAAAGGGTATTTCACCCATTGCTATTAATTATTTTTTGATTCTGGTTGTTAACTATTGTCGTCTCAGACAAATTATTGGTTGCATTGAAAGGAAAATGGGGAAAAATAAAAAAGGGGCCGGATGGAAATCCACCCCTGTTATAATCCAATATCCTATGAAAAACCGAGTTTAATCTGCAAAAGCAGATCTTATATTTTTTTAGATTTACCAAGTCGACTTAAATTTTGACTGGTATTCCTGGAAATTTTGTTTTTTGTATGCTCCTTCTCCGAAATATTTTAATATAGATTCAATTTCTTTTGGCTCCATAAATCCCGCGATTGCAATTGGCGCTGAATTCATATCCGGAATAATTATGGTACTCGGAAAACTTAGTTGACCAGAAGTTACATACATAGCAAACTCATTAACCTTATAATTATTATTATACTGGTAATCTTTATTTTTCCACTTTACAACGCCTTTTGTTTCTGCATCTAATTTTACCGCGTAAAAATGGTTATTTATATAGTCAATTACTTTCTTATTAGAGTATGTTTTTTTATCCATAACCTTACACCAGTAGCACCAGTTAGTATACAAATCGATTATTACAGGCCTTGATTCATTTTGGATTTTTTCTGAAACTAAATTTATCTCAAGCCAATCAAGCTTATCCCGAACAGGTTGGTTAACTTTGGCCGAGTTGAACAGGAAAAGGAAAACAACTAAAATCAATTTCATTTTTTAGCTATAAATGTATAACGTACGAGAAATGTTTTTATTGAGTTTGCGCTAGAATTAAATGGCCTCCTGGTAGGTTTCATTAAGCTTGAATTCAGTGTAATCAGTTTAACCGATGCATAAAATAATTGTTGCTGTTACGGGTGCCAGCGGATCCATTTATCCCGACTTACTATTAAAGAAACTCTTTACCATCAGAGACCAATGGTCCAACCTTGGAATTGTGATAACTGACAATGCAAAGTTAGTCTGGAAAACCGAACTGGAAAATGACGGGTATAGTAATTATGAAGCTGATTATTATTCAAAAAATGATTTCATGGCGCCCTTTGCCTCTGGCTCAGGGCAGTACGATATCATGATTATTGCACCCTGCAGTATGGGCACACTTGGGCGAATAGCCGCTGGTATTTCCGGGGATTTAATTTCAAGAGCAGCTGATGTAATCCTGAAAGAAAGAAGGAGATTAATATGCCTGGTAAGAGATACGCCATACAACTTGGTTCACATACGCAATATGGAAACGATCACTTTAGCCGGAGGAATTATTTGCCCTGCTACTCCGTCATTTTATAGTAAGCCAAAAACCATTGAAGATGTAGCAGCTACGGTAGTTGACAGAATTTTAGATCTATCAGGACTTGCAATAAATACCTACCGCTGGGGAAATTCGGGAGAAAAATAATTTAAAGTACTACCTTAAATCTACGATTTCAACGCCGGGATATTTTTTCGCATCAAATACGAAAAGTGCATCAGGTAAATTAGTATTTGTTTTCATGCCAGTGACGTCATAGGTGTATTTATTACCATTCTTCTCGAAAACGCGCGTACTGACAATTGATTTATTCGTTTTATCCACTCCAAGTAAAACCTTGAAAAAAGCTTTTGTTTTATCTACCGGCGTCAGCTCAATCTCCTGTATCACTTGTTTGCCTGTTTTTGATTCATCATTCAGCTTGTAAAGAAAATCTTTGTCATAAAAATTGGTGAATAATTTTTGAGGGGTAATCATATTTGCGGAAGCATCAAATTTAGTAACCTGCACTTCATTCGCAGCCTTGTCATAAGTCCAGATATTGCTACCGTCACTATAAATATCCTGACCCGAAACCGAAATCCTGTATTTCGAACCTTTCATATTTAGAACGCCGGATTTTGTGCCTTGTACTTTCCCCGCGGCATTTTCAATCTTTAGAGAAAACCTTGCAACTACTGATTTGAAACTTTTGAATTTTGAACTAACGTTATCAAGTATTTTTTTTGCATCCGGATCACTTTTTCCTATCGCAGAGGACTGCGAAAAAGAATGGAGAAACGAAAAACAAAGAAGGGCTAATAGTATCTTTTTTATCATGCTATGTATTTGAATTACAATTATTTTGAGCGTCAAATATACATCATAGACTAAAGTTAGCGTCCTTAGGTTTATCAGATTGTTATAGAAGAATGTTAATATTAACTGCCGGAGACAGACAGACATTAGGAACTTATCTTGTTTTCCAGATTTATTTGCTGCACTAATTTCCCCCCGCTGTTAAAATCTTTGGCTGCATTAATGAAATGCACAAAAATTGGCTGGGGATTTTCCACGGTACTTTTTAATTCAGGATGGTATTGTACGCCAATAAAAAATGGGTGATTGACCAGTTCTATTATCTCTACGAGACCTGTTTGCAGATTAATTCCACTGGCAATCATACCTGCTTCTTCAAAGCGGGATAGGTAGGCGTTATTAAACTCCCAACGGTGGCGATGGCGTTCGTTGATAGAAGTGGTGCCATAAATTGAATGGGCCAGTGTGTTTTCCTTTATTTCACATGGATAAGAACCCAACCGCATAGTCCCGCCTTTCATGGTGATGCATTTTTGTTCTTCCATCATATCAATAACAGGATTCGACGTAGCATCCTGCATTTCTGTTGAATCGGCATCTGCTATTCCCAGTACATTGCGGGCAAACTCAATAGCAGCCATTTGCATACCCAGGCAAATTCCAAAAAATGGAAGGCTGTTTTCCCGTGCATATTTTACCGCAATAATTTTACCTTCCACACCACGGAAGCCAAATCCAGGCGCGACAAGTAATCCATCGAGGCCGCTAAGTTTTTCTGCGACATTTTCATCAGAAATATATTCGCTGTGTACATTTACGACCTGGACTTTACAATCGTTCATAGCTCCGGCATGAATGAAAGATTCAAGAATAGATTTATAAGCGTCCTGCAGCTCGATATATTTACCAATAAGCCCGATCGTAACTTTATGCCGCGGATGTTTAAGCTTATCTAAAAATTCCTTCCACTTACCAAGTTCAGGTTCATTATAATTCGTGATCTGCAATTTTTTCAAAACTATGAGATCAAGTTTTTCACGTAGCATCGCGATGGGCACTTCATAAATGGTGGCTGCATCTGCAGCTTCTATCACTGCATCTTGTTTTACATTACAAAAAAGAGCAATCTTTCGCTTCAGTTCATCTCCAAGGGGCCTTTCAGTTCTGCATACCAAAATGTCCGGGTGTATGCCATTCTCACTCATCAATTTTACACTGTGTTGCGTTGGTTTGGTCTTTAGCTCTTTGGCAGCTTTGAGGTATGGAATTAAAGTAAGGTGCAATACAATACAATCTTCTTCGGGCATCTCCCATTGCAATTGCCGAACGGCTTCAATGAATGGCAAACTTTCAATATCACCGACGGTGCCACCTATTTCAGTAAGGATAACGTCATATTCATTTTTTTCTCCGAGTAATAACATTCTTCGTTTAATCTCATCAGTTATATGTGGTACTACCTGCAC
>JBDSPQ010000236.1:0-2632 GCA_039930305.1 Ginsengibacter sp.
GCGCCAATAGGCACTTCATTTTCTTCCAGCGCTTTCATTGCTTCTTTTAAAGCCTGCTTCATAAAGTATTCGTCATCCTGCATAGCTATTTGGATTATCGAAATTTGTTGTTAGAAATACTTTTAACCTTGCGTCAAACTTTTTATCCGTTACCCCCGAACAAAGATTGGCGGCTTTTTAAAGGTGTATGTTCAACCAATAGCCTGCTTTGCCGTTGGGAGGTCTATTTCTTTTTCCCAGCGGGCAACAACTATTGTTGCTACCGCATTACCGATAATATTAGTGATCGCCCTGCCCTCGCTCATAAACCTATCGATACCAAAAATTAGTGCAATAGCTGCTACCGGGATGTGTCCGACCGTAGGTAGAGTAGCTGCAAGCACAATAAACCCACTTCCCGTAACACCCGCTGCGCCTTTGGAAGTAAGTAGCAACACTAATAATAGACTTACCTGGTGGGTGATATCCATAGGAGTATTGGTAGCTTGCGCCAGAAAAACTGCCGCCATAGTAAGGTAAATAGATGTACCATCCAGGTTGAAAGAATAACCGGTTGGGACGACGAGACCCACGACTGCTTCGGAGCAACCGATTTTTTCCAATTTACCAATAAGACTTGGCAGTGCTGCTTCAGAAGATGAGGTACCAAGGACTATTAAAAGTTCATCCCTGATAAATGAAAGCATTCTGAATATATTATACCCTGCATATTTCAAAATACTTCCCAGTACCACCACTACAAAAATGATACAAGTAAGGTAAAAAGAGATCATCAGCTGGCCTAAGGAGGTGAGCGATTCTAAACCATATTTGCCTATTGTAAAAGCCATAGCGCCCAAAGCTCCGAAAGGTGCTACTTTCATAATGATTTTAATAATTGCAAACAGACCGAACTCCAGGGATTGAATTCCCTTTAACAAAGGGGCAGCTTTATCCTTGATCCTGGACAATGCAAAACCAAGTAAAACAGAGAAAAATAATACCTGTAAAATATTACCTGTAGAAAACGCATTGACAATATTTTCCGGGATGATGTTAAGTATAAATTCAGCAATCGTCTGGGTTTTGCCTGCACTAGTGTAACTTTCAACCGACTGCGTATCCAGGGATGAAGAATCTACATTCATCCCTGCACCCGGTTTCAAAATATTTATTACAAAGAGCCCTATGATGAGTGCAAGGGTAGTTACTACTTCAAAATACAATATTGCTTTAATGCCAACACTTCCTACTTTTTTGGTATTCTGCATTCCCGCTATGCCGGTAACAATGGTGCAAAAAATAATAGGTGCAATCATCATTTTGATTAGTTTAATAAAACCATCCCCCAGCGGCTTTAGCTGAACAGCAAATTCAGGGAAGAAATGCCCAAGCAAAATACCAATGACTATAGCAAGTATTACCTGGAAATAGAGACTGCTTAGAATTTTTTTCATTCGAAATTTTGAACCAACCGGCGATTAAGTTACTATGAATTTTTAAGGACACCCTACATAATAAACGGGGGCTGCGTTCGATGGAGATACCAGGAAAGATTAAGCGAAAGAATATTTTCTTTTAAAAGAAAATATCGACTCAAGGCAGGCCAAATTGGCTCAAATGATGTAACGCATGTTTATACAGCAGTTGCAAATTCATTTCATAATCCAGTTCCCCGAAAAAAGGATTTATCGATTGATAGCCAGGTTTTGAATCAAAGATGTCGAAAAAGTAAATTAATTCTTTCTGCAATTTTTCTATAGCTGCCTGCATATCTAGTTGACGCAGGGCATCGCCTTCCTCGTTCATCAACGGGTTTCGTGTATTGGGCTGAAATGACGTGTCACTCATTAAAAAACCCCTGAATTTTTCGAGCTTTTCACCTGTATTCAATTGAGGTAAAACCAACTTGCCACTCGCATTTTTTACTGCGTCGGCAAAATGTTCTACCATTTGCTGAGCAGTCATCACTCCCCATTTACCCTTTTCATTGCCATTCAATTTTTTCAGAAGTTCAGGAAAATCTTTCGAAAGAAAATCTTTTTTTTGACCGGCCAGCATATTGATCAGGATTTGAGTTTTATTTTTTTCATTCTCGGGTCAATTTCCTTAGTAAGAGCAAGAAATATTTCTTCAACAGTTCCCTCGCCCTTTACCAAAATCACTTTGTTTGCTTTATTATAGTATTCTGCCACAGGCGTGGTTTTATTATTATATTCAATGATTCTTGTCCGTATCACCTGTTCATTATTGTCATCAGTTCGACCACTGGTCTCTCCACGTTTTACAAGCCTATTAACCAATTCCTCTTCACTCACGGTGAGCGCAAGCATTACGTTTATTGAGGTATGTTTTAGTTCCAAAAGCCTGTCTAGTGCTTCTGCCTGAGCAGAAGTACGCGGGAATCCATCAAATAAAAAGCCGGCGGCTTTTGGATTGTCATCGAGGGCAAAGCTGATCATGCCAATCACTACTTCATCAGGCACCAACTGACCCTTATCCATAAATTTTTTTGCTTCCAGGCCGAGAGGTGTTTTTCTTGAAATTTCGCTTCTCAGCAAATCCCCTGTTGAAAGATGTTTTAAGTGATATTTAGCAATTAGTTTTTCAGACTGCGTACCTTTTCCACTTCCCGGTGGGCCGAATAAAATAA
>JBDSPQ010000237.1:0-2743 GCA_039930305.1 Ginsengibacter sp.
GTAGTTAGCCAAAATAAAAGCGAAAAGCCCGAACCCACGATTTTGGAAAGGGTTGCCAATAACTCGGTAGCAAAAAGCATGATGAGGACAGCCGGCACTATGATTGTCAGGAGCCTTTTAGGCTCTCTTGGCCTTGGTGGCCGCACAAGAAAAAAAACAAGCAGCTGGCTCTGAAATTCATTCATCATTCCAGAGATTATCACGCCAGACATCGCGTCAGTCTTCCCGGTCAACACGAATAAATGTTTGAGTACAGGTGCCTTTTAATCAATCATCTAGTCCAGGAACTAAGTGCTCTAAGTAGAAAACAATATTATTTTAGTGTTCCTGGGCTAATTTCTTGTAAAATAGGCATTTACCTATTATCTTCGTTTCGGTTTTTCATAGGATATTGGATTTTAAAGCGGGACTAGATTTCAATCTGGGTCCCTTTTTTTTGCCTTTTATGTTGGCTAATAAAAATTCCACTTAAATTCTAAAACATTTTCTTACATAGTTGCACGGTAAATATTTTTTACATATTTTCGTCTCGGTTTTTCATAGGATATTGGATTTTAAAGCGGGACTAGATTTTTATCTTGGTCCCTTTTTTATTTATTCCAGCTTAGTACTCCCTGTTCGCTAACCGTTATTAAATTCTCTTTTAAATAAAAGCTGAGTACCTCCTTTATTTTTTTTCTGTCTGTCCCATTAAATTGAGCAAAAAAATCAGCTCGCGTTATCGAACCTTCTGATATTAATTCCTCAACACGGTTACTTAAAATTTGAAATTCTTTACTAGAGATAGAAAGGACCTTTTGCCGAAGACAGTTGTCGCAAACCTCACACCTGCTTACGTTGTGGTCGCCGAAGTAATTCGCTATCATTTCCGTTCTGCAGCTATTTTCTTCACCCAGGTACCTGATCATAGCCGAGAGCCGGCCTTCAAAGGCTCCCTTTCTTTTCAAAATATTTTGTTCATTCACTATTAGATTACTGGCAATTGCCCTGTTATCCAGGAATATTATTTGTGGGGTATCCTTCTGCGCGGTATACTGAATAATGCCATAATTTTTTAATTCGATAAGCAAAGATTTTAAGTCCGTTATTTTAACTGACAAAAAGCTGGCAAGTTCTCCTTCTTTGATTTGGGCGGGGTAATCGAAAATCCCGTCATAGGACCTAAGCAACCCTTTAATAACAGGCTCTAGCAGCGGGTTTGACTTCTCGAATTCCTGTAATGAATATTTATCCACGTCAAAGACCGCTGTTGCGGGTGAAAAAAACTGTTCACTATATTGAACTACCTGCTCCTGCTCCAGGATTTTTAACGCGTTGTTGACCACAACAACATCAAGCTTAAATTTTTTTACAAAGTCATTAATATCAAAATCAAACTTCAAGCCTTCCCCGCTGCCAGTTGGTAGTTGAAAATAATTGACTAAGGCCTGGTAAATATTCCTGATCGTATAAGACGACGGAAACCGTAATGCTACTTGCCTTTTCAAATCTTCAACTTCGGATGCGCGATAAAGAAGAACAGCGTAAGATTTTTTTCCATCTCTTCCAGCCCGTCCTGCCTCCTGGTAATAGTTTTCTAATGCATCCGGCACATCATAGTGAATCACTGTTCTTACGTCAGGCTTGTCTATGCCCATTCCAAATGCGTTGGTACAAGCTATGATCCTGATTGAATTTTGAATCCAGGCTTCTTGCTTAGCACTTCTCACACCAGGCGCTAATCCTGCATGATAGTAATCCGCTTTGATCCCGTGCAATTCCAAAAGTTCTGCAACTTCCTTTGTGCGTCTGCGGGTTTTGCAGTAAATGATCCCACTCCCTGCCACCTTTTTCAAAATATCAATTACCTTATTTTGCTTGCTTGCTATATCAAAAACGCTGTAACTTAAATTAGGTCTTTCAAATGAGGTTTGAAACAAGCTATATCCCTTTTTGAAAGATAAATTCTTACATATATCCTGCTGAACCTCTTTTGTAGCTGAGGCAGTTAAAGCCATCACCGGCACTCCCTTAATCACCTCACGTATTGACGCAATACGCATATAAGGTGGCCTGAAATCATAACCCCATTGGGAGATACAATGAGCTTCGTCAATCGCCAGCAGGTTTATGTTGATTGCCGGGAGAAATGATAGAAACAAATCTGTCTCCAGTCTTTCGGGAGATACATACAGGAATTTGAAATTACCGTAGGCTGCATTTTGCAAGGTTTTTTTTACAGAAACATAATCCATTCCGGAGTATATGGATAAAGCGGGAATGCCTTTTTTCTTAAGGTTGTGTACCTGGTCTTTCATCAATGCAATCAGCGGGCTTATCACAAGGCATAGCCCATCGTTGCACAAAGCCGGTACCTGAAAACAAATAGATTTACCGCCTCCTGTTGGCATGAGGGCAAGGGTGTCTTTTTTGTCCAAAATAGAATTAATAATTTCCTGCTGCATTGGCCGGAACTGCTGATACCCCCAATACTTTTTTAAAATATCCAGCGGGGCTTGCTGCAGGGAACTCACACTATCATCGTTTTCAATATTGATCATCGGCGCCAGAATATGACCAAAATTACCAAGGAAATAATAAGAACACTGTTCTGTGAACAGACGGGGAGAAGTGGTAAGATTAAAAGACTTCGTTTAATTTCGTTGAAAGTAATTAAATGGAGATCATTTTTACCCTTCAAGAGATAGACGAAGCGGCTAACCGGGTTTTGGATATTAATGCTGCCAATAAAGTTTTCATATTT
>JBDSPQ010000238.1:0-6670 GCA_039930305.1 Ginsengibacter sp.
CCGGAGCGCCTGCCAAAATTCTCAACAAAACCGGCGCATCTTTTTCAGCACATGGAACTTACATTTCCGGCAAAAACATTTATCTCGTGCAAAATGAGTTGATTGTTCAAACGTGGCGTGCAGAAAGCTGGAGCAAAAATGACCAAGACTCTTTATTTATCTTTGGTCTTGAAAAAAAAGGAAATGATGTAGTTCTCAACGCGGTGCATGCTAATGTGCCTGATAATGCTGAGGCCAGTCTTAAAAAGGGTTGGAATGATCATTACTGGAGTCCAATGAAGGAATACCTCGCCGGCAAAGAAATTACCAGAGTTACCATGTAACTTTTACCGCTGCTCAAACTTATGATCCTTTACTATTCTTTCTCTGAAATCAAAGATGTTTTGTAATTGCTTTTTTACAAAAAGAGAATTGGCAATATCTCCCAGGAACCAGAATGGAACTTTGTAATGCACAATATCCGTCATTTCAACACCGCCAGTTACTTCTTTAAAATGATGCTGGTGGTGCCAGAAAGAATATGGGCCATAGCGCTGCTCATCAACAAAATATTTCATCGGTTCCACGTGCGTTATTTCAGTCATCCAATAAAGCGGAATGCCCAGGATAGGCTTCACGGTATATTCGATTAATTGACCTGCATACATTTGCTCCCCTTGGTGTTTTGAAATAATATTAAACCCAAGTTCAGGCGGGGTTATTTTTTTTAAATTAGCAGGTGATGAAAAAAAATTCCATGCTTCCTCGGGTGTTATGGGGAGAAACTGGATCTTTTTAAAACTGTAGACTTTGCTCATAATGCTGTTAATAACAAAGATGTAGTGATTTGGTTAAAGCTTTTGCAACAGAATAAGCTTGCTTAAAGTCAGGGCAGTTGTAAAATCAACTAATTACAAGAGAGAATTACGTTTTTAGGACATTTGAACGTGTTTTGAATCATGTAAAATTGAAAACTTACAAATCATCAATCTTATATTTGCCGACTTATGGCGAACGAATCAACCAATTTTAGTGAGATCATTTCTCATTGTAAAGAATACGGTTACATATTTCCTTCCAGTGAAATTTATGATGGGCTGAGCGCGGTATATGATTACGGTCAATATGGTGCCCAGTTGAAGAAAAACATTCGCGATTACTGGTGGAGAAGCATGACGCAGCTTCATGAAAATATTGTGGGTATAGACGCAGCCATTTTTATGCATCCTCTTACCTGGAAGGCCAGTGGCCACATAGACAATTTCAGTGATCCAATGATCGATAATAAGGATAGTAAGAAGCGTTATCGTGTAGATCATCTTATCGAATCACACGCTGACAAGCTTGCTTTGGATGGGAAAAAAGAAGAAGAATTTGCCTTGCTAAAAAATATGGATGAGCTGTTAGCAAAAGATGATTTTGACGGATTAAAAAAATTGATAGAAGAGAATAATATAAAGTGCGAAGTAAGTAATAGCGCCAATTGGACGGATGTTCGTCAATTCAACCTTATGTTCTCTACCGAACTTGGAAGTGTAGCCGGCGACTCGGACAAAATATATTTACGGCCTGAGACTGCCCAGGGAATTTTTGTCAACTTTTTAAATGTGCAAAAAACCGGAAGAATGAAAATTCCTTTTGGTATTGCACAAACGGGTAAGGCTTTCCGTAATGAAATTGTGGCAAGGCAGTTTACTTTTCGCATGCGGGAATTTGAACAAATGGAAATGCAATTTTTTGTAAGGCCGGGAACGGAAATGGCCTGGTACAATTACTGGAAGAATGAAAGAATTAAATGGCATGAAAGTATTGGTCTCCCGGCTGCTAAACTGCGCTTTCATGATCATGTGAAACTGGCCCACTATGCAAACGCGGCGGTCGATATTGAATTTGAATTTCCGTTCGGATTCAAAGAACTGGAAGGTAT
This sequence comes from Ginsengibacter sp., assembly GCA_039930305.1. Lineage (GTDB taxonomy): Bacteria > Bacteroidota > Bacteroidia > Chitinophagales > Chitinophagaceae > Ginsengibacter. Next base: position 1,907 of record JBDSPQ010000238.1, read on the forward strand.
ACATTCAAGGACTGACTTCGACCTGAAACAGCACCAGGAGCTCAGCAGGAAGAAACTCCAATATTTTGATAATGAGCTGAAAGAAGATGGCAAGCCCTACGGAAATTACATTCCATATGTTGTAGAGACTTCTGTAGGGCTTGATCGTTTGTTCCTTTCCGTTATAAGCGTGGCCTATACCAATGAGAAATGGAATAAAGAAGATGGCAGTGAAGACAGTCGTGTTGTGCTAAGAATTCCACCAAAAATTGCCCCTTATAAATTAGCAATTTTTCCTTTGGTCAAAAAAGACGGACTGCCCGAGATTGCTAAGAATCTAATGGATGAATGTAAAATGAGTTTCCATTGTTTCTACGAGGAAAAAGATGCGATCGGGAAGCGCTACAGGCGAATGGACGCCATCGGCACTCCATACTGCGTTACGATTGACCACCAGACCAGGGATGATAATACCGTCACAATTCGTGACAGGGATACCATGCAACAGGTAAGAATTCCACTGGAGGACGTTAAAAAGCTGCTACAGGAAAAGATTAGTTAGCAGGTCTGTCTCCTGGATCATCATTCCGCCAGGGTCATCAAAAAAAGTGATTTTTTTAAAGCAGAAATCGTGTAAGGCACGTCGTCATGAATGGCAAATATCTTGTCTTTATCAACTTCCGTAGCGGCATAATTCGTTGCAACGGTCAGTTTGCCTTTCAATACCTGCAAGGTGAAAATATTTTGAGGTCTGTCAGTTTTCATATTGGCGCCTTTGTGCAACGCCACTAATATTATGCGAAGTTTATTGCTTTTATAAATCGTAATTGCATTCCTGTCGTTTTCTTCCCAGGCTTTTTCATTCTTTAGCTGGTCAATGTACCCGGGAAGATCAATTAATAGAACCGGGGAATCTATTTTACGGTCACCTTCGGGCCGGTTGTAAGTAGCATCTATATTGGTGTTTTCCATGTGAAAGTTTTTGAACATATCCTCAAAAACTATTCCCAATAAGTTATCGTTTATTATTGAGTCGCAAAAACACAGATGGATTTATAGTGCCTAATGTTAAATCAACTGGCTACAGCAGAGACTAAACTTATTTTAAAATCGTAAACTCAGATGAATTGTTTCACAACATTCGCCACCACATGAGGTTTACCCAGGGTATAGTAATGCAGAACGGGTACGCCCGATTTTTTAAGCTCTTTTGATTGTTCCAACAACCACTCAGTACCCACTACCTCAACGTCGGCATCCGTTTTACACTGTATGATTGCATTACTGAGTTCTGTCGGAATATCTACGTGAAATGTACGGGGCAATACTGACAGTTGCTTTCGGGAAGTAATAGGTTTCAGTCCCGGAATAATTGGTATAGTAATACCGGCATCCCGGCAATTTTTTACAAAATCGAAATACTTTTTATTATCAAAAAACATCTGTGTGGTAATATAATCAGCACCCTGCTCCACCTTCATTTTTAGGTACCTAAGATCGCTTTCCAGGTTTGGGGCTTCAAAATGCTTTTCGGGATACCCCGCTACGCCAATGCAGAATTTTGTTTTATATCCATCGCGGATATCTTCTTCCAGGTAAATTCCATTATTCAGGTTTACCGTCTGCCTTAATAAATCCATAGCATAGGCATGGCCATTTTCTTCAGGCTCAAAAAGGGTTTCATTTTTAGCAGCATCTCCTCGAAGTACAAGCACATTATCAATTCCAAGGAAGGCAAGATCGATAAGGGCATTTTCTGTTTCCTGTATATTAAATCCCCCGCAAATTAAATGGGGAACCGCATCGATTTTGTAATGGTTCATAATGGCGGCACAAATGCCTACTGTGCCCGGCCGCTTTCTTACTTCAACCTTTTCGAAGGTACCATCTGCCTTTTTTTTGAAAACCTGTTCGCTGCGGTGATACGTGACATTTATAAATGCCGGATTGAATTCCATCAGCGGATCGAGATGGTTGTAAATTGATTCGATGGTTTTACCCTTAAGCGGTGGAAGAATTTCAAAGGATATTAGCGTGTCTTTTGCCTCGCTGATGTGATCGGTAACTTTCATTTTTCAAAAATAGATGCAAACATAAGTTGTAAACTTTTAAGATCAATGACCTTCAACAGTATGAATAATCTTGTAAGGCAGCTCATGAATACCTGATTTGGCTTACTCTTAGTAATCATTCACCTATTTTTGTTAAAACACATGCAGCTTGAATCAAGTCATTTACGCAAAGGACCTTGTAAAATATTATGGCAAGAGGGCAGTAACCAATAAAGTTTCTTTCCAGGTTGGCCAGGGAGAAATTGTGGGCCTGCTGGGGCCCAATGGAGCCGGTAAAACCACATCATTTTACCAGGTGGTTGGATTGGTAAAGCCGGACGAAGGAAAAGTTTTTTTGAATGACCTTGATATAACCAGGCTCCCGATGTACAAGCGCGCCCAAATGGGCCTGGGTTACCTGCCCCAGGAAGCAAGCGTCTTTAGAAAACTAACGGTCGAAGACAATATTGCGGCAGTGTTGGAAATGACCAAACTTACCCGGAGAGAGCAAAAAGAAAAGCTTGAATCTTTAATTGCTGAATTCCACCTGGACCATGTAAGAAAAAGCAATGGAGATGTACTGAGCGGAGGAGAAAGAAGGCGCACGGAAATAGCGCGTGCACTCGCTGTAGACCCCAAATTTATACTCCTGGACGAGCCCTTTGCAGGGATTGATCCGATTGCGGTAGAAGATATTCAAAGTATCGTAACAAGGTTAAAATATAAAAATATCGGCATACTCATCACCGACCATAATGTAAATGAAACGCTGTCTATTTGTGACAGGGCCTATTTGCTCATCGAGGGAAAAATCTTTATTGAAGGTTCGGCTGAATTACTGGCCAAAGACGAGCAGGTCCGAAGGTTGTACCTGGGACGAAATTTTGAGCTCAAGAGAAAGGATTATTTACATACCGATGCATTAAAATAATTTCTGATACCAGGCTTTTCATTCATATCATTGCCGGGATAAAAGTATTTCTGAAATAACGGAAATCATTTTTTATTTTACATATATGAAGCTCTTAAGCCCTGCGATATCACGTTTAGCGAGATTGAGGTTTTGGGGTGTGCAAAACTGGATCGACTACCCGATTTCAGCTCAGCGGGATGTTTTGCAGCATTTAGTTACCCAGGCTCAATATACTGAGTTTGGAAGACTATATTCTTTTTCAAAACTTTTTACTGTCAGTGAATTTAAGAAGAAGGTACCGATACAGGAATACAATGATATAAAGCCATACATCACCCGAATGATGAATGGTGAAGAAAATATTTTGTGGAATACACCTATAAATTGGTTTGCTAAAAGCAGTGGCACCACTTCAGATAAAAGCAAATTCATACCGGTTAGCGAGGAAAGTCTCAAGGATACACACTTTAAGGGATCAAAAGATGTGCTGACCAACTATTATAACAATTTTCCTGAGAGCGATCTGCTTACGGGTAAAAGCCTCGTTGTTGGTGGAAGCCACCAGGTGAATAATGTAAATGAAGATATACAGTATGGCGATCTCAGCGCCGTCTTAATGCAAAACACGCCGTTTTGGGGCCATTGGATAAGGACGCCTGAATTGAAAATAGCATTGCTGGACGAATGGGAAAGCAAAATAGAGCAGCTGGCCCAAAACACCATCCATGAAAACGTAACTTCTATGGCAGGAGTACCTACCTGGACGATAGTTTTGATCAAAAGAATTCTTGAAATTTCAGGCCAAAAAACTTTAAAGGAAGTATGGCCTAACCTCGAGCTGTATATTCACGGGGGTGTCTCTTTTACCCCATACCGAGAACAATTACAAAAGTTGATCGGGGCGCCTGTTAACTTCCTTGAAATATATAATGCGAGCGAAGGGTTTTTTGCTGCGCAAAATATGCCCGATGATGATGGGATGCTGCTTTTTGTAGATCATGGCATTTTCTATGAATTTATGCCAGTTGAGGAATACGGAAAAGCAAATCCGAAAACAGTAGGCTTGCGAAAAGTAGAACTGAATAAAAATTATGCTTTGGTAATAAGTACTAATGGCGGGCTTTGGCGTTATCTCATTGGAGATACAGTACAGTTTACTTCGCTCAGACCATTTAAAATAAAAGTTTCAGGACGTTTGAAGCATTTCATGAATGCTTTCGGAGAAGAAGTAATTGTAGATAACTCTGATAAAGCCATTGCCATAGCTTCAGAAAAAACTAATTCTATTGTAAGTGATTATACCGCCGCTCCCATTTTTTTCAGCGAAAAGAATAACGGCGCTCACGAATGGCTGATCGAATTTGATACGGCACCTGCCTCTTTACACGAATTCACTGTTGTACTGGACAAGGCACTGAAAGACGTGAATAGTGATTATGAAGCAAAGCGATACCGGGATATAGCTCTTCGCCTACCAGTGGTCCGGGAGATTGCAAGGGGAACTTTTCGTGAATGGCTGAGAAAAAAAGGTAAACTTGGCGGCCAGCACAAAGTGCCGCGGTTAAGCAACGAAAGAAAATTACTGGAAGAGATATTGCAAATTCAACATTCAAATCAACAAACAAATATTTAATAAATACGGAATGAAATTACTTGAGAAAAAAGTGAGTATTGTAACCGGCGGAAGCAGGGGCATTGGCGAGGCGATTGCTTACAAACTTGCAGAAAATGGCTCAGATGTGGCTTTTACTTACGTCAGCAGTGAAGAGAAGGCAAAAGAAGTGGAAGAGAAAATTAAATCGCTTGGAGTAAATGCGAAAG
>JBDSPQ010000239.1:0-8713 GCA_039930305.1 Ginsengibacter sp.
CCGGTAGACACATTGTATAGCCGTTTTAATATTACTGGTAAAAATTATCTGCAAAAGTCGTTGGTGATTTTGCAGTTTACACTTGCTTCTTTTTTAATCATTGCCACATTCGTGATGTATGCACAATTCAATTTTCTAACAACAGAAAAGTTAGGTTATGATGATAGTAACCTAACAATAGTAAATAAAGACAAGGTAAAACATAGTGAGGCTGCAGTGTTCAGAAACGAATTAATGAAGGATAAAGATATAATTGACGTAGCGGCAAAGAATGGTGGCATGTGGGGAACTGCAGCCAAAACCGGTAATGATTCTATCATACAATTTCAGTATGAAACGGTAAATGAATCATACATTCCCCTGCTAAAAATACCGGTTGTGGCAGGGAGAAATTTCTCTACGGAATATCCTGGTGATTCCACAAACTCAGTGTTGGTAAACGAAGAATTTGTAAAAAAAGCCGGTTGGGAAAATCCAATAGGGCAAATAGTGAACTTCTGGTACCGAAACGAAGTGTATCATGTGATCGGGGTGGTAAAAGATTATCATTTTGCGTCGCTAAATGAAAAAATAGGAACCCAGTTATTCACTATGAAGCACGATAATCCCTTTGGCACGTTTCTTATTAAGATAAAAACAGGCAGCGATGCGGCAAGCCTGAAACAAATACAAAAAGCTTTTAGAAAATTCTTTCCATTGAGTCCTTATTCGTATGTTTTTAAAGACCAGCAAAACCTGAAGAGCTACGAGGCTGAAGCCAAGTGGAAACAGATCATGTTGTTCAGTGCTATCCTCACTATTTTCATTTCATGTATTGGCTTATTTGGCTTGTCAGTTCTTTCTGCAGAGAAAAGAACGAAGGAAGTTGGCATACGCAAAGTATTGGGCGCTTCTATAAATAATGTAGTAACTATTCTTTCCAAAGATTTTGTAAAACTGGTGATTATTGCATTGCTTATTGCGGTTCCGTTATCCTGGATGGCAGCCAACAAATGGCTTGAGAATTATCCCTACCGCATTACATTGGGCTGGCCTGTGTTTGCTATAGCTGGAGTTATTGTAGTTTTTATTGCGATTGCAACAGTTAGTTTTCAGGCAATAAAAGCGGCAATTGCAAACCCGGTGAAAAGTTTGAGAAGTGAATAAATAAATCATAATGCATACATTTCTAAAAATATCTTTTCGTCATTTGCGACAAAGCAGGTTGTATTCAACAATTAATATTGTTGGGCTTGCTACAGGAATTACCTGTATGCTACTTGCAGTATTATACTGGAATAGCGAACATAGCTTTGACAGCTTTCACAAAAACAATCCAAACCTCTATCGTATTACCACTACAATGACTGAAAATAAAGGTGACCAGGTAAAAACGATGGGCGGTACAGGGCAGGTACAAGGCCCTGCATTTAAAAAGGTTGTTCCGGAAGTAAAAAGTTATGTGCGTATTCTTGGTGGCGATATTTACAATGATGTTATTGCAAATAATAAAGCGATTCACCTGCAACCAATGTTTGTAGATGAAAATTTCTTTGACGTTTTTAGTTTTCATTTGCTGCGTGGCAATGCAACAAATGTTTTAAGTGACCTAAATTCTGTGGTAATTACTGAAAGTATCGCAAAGAAGTTTTTTAATAGCATTGATGTAGTTGGAAAAATGCTTCAACTTGATGCGGATCCATCATTTGACAGGCTTGGAAAACCGATGATTGTTTCCGGCGTTATAAAAAACCCGCCTGCCAATTCTTCACTTCAGTTTGATGCATTATTTACTTTTAAATTCCTGCAACTTTCTTTTGAAGATAACAACTGGTTGAATGCTTATCTCGGAACATTTGTAGTGCTTAACTCTAATGCTGATATAAATGTAGTTGCACAAAAATTTAATAACGTTTATGCAACCCATGCAAAAGAACAGCTTGCAGAAAATGCCAAAACTTACGGCTATGATCCGCAGATTAGTTATGGGCTACAGCCGGTTACCGATATACATCTTAATCCATTAATGCGTGGTAATGGTAACGCAGAAGGTGGCATTATAAATGGCAGTAATCCTGTTTATGCTTACATGTTTATGGGTATTGCCGTATTCATTTTATTAATGGCCACTATTAATTTTATTAATATCAGTATTGCCAATTCTTTGAAGCGTTCCAAAGAAGTGGGCGTGAGAAAAATTGCAGGAAGCAGCAGGTGGCAGATTGTTGTGCAGTTTCTGAATGAGTCAACCATTTTATGTTTTATTGCATTTATTCTTTCATTGATCTTAATGAATAGTGCCTTACCGCTCTTCAATAGTTTAGCGGGTAAGCAAATACTTTTATCAGAAGCGTTTGATATAAAGCTGATGTTCTTCCTGGTACTGTTGCTTACGGTAATTATTTTATTAACGGGCTTTTATCCTGCATTTGTATTATCGAATTTCAAACCTGCTGAAGTTCTTTACAATAAACAGAAATTATCAGGCCGCAATTTATTTGGCCGCAGCCTGGTAATTATACAGTTTTCGTTGGCCATTTCTTTATTGATCGCCACCATTGTTTATTATGGACAAATGAGTTATATCCGCACAAAAGATCTTGGCTATAATCCAAACCAGGTAATTCGTACAGCAGTTAGCGGTGACAGAGATTATAAATCTGTGACCGCCTATTTAAAAAATGAATTTGCAAAAGAACCCTCCATAAAGATGGTTTCTTTCGGTAATGATGGTTACAGTACAGATGTACAAATGAATGATCATAATTTTAAAGCACAGTATAAAAGGACTGATGAAAACTTTCTTCCTGTATTAGAGATCCCATTAAAGGCAGGCCGCAATTTCTCAACATCGTTTTCAACTGATATAAAAAATAGTGCTATTGTAAATGAAGCTTTCGTAAAAGCAGCAGGTATTCAAAATCTTGTTGGTACCACCATAAAAATTACTGGTGATGAAAACAAGTCAAAAATAATTACAGGTGTTGTAAAAGATTTTCATTTTGGCTCCCTTCGTGAAAAAATTGCACCAATGATTATGTATATGAATGATGTGCCCGATGGAGGAATGTGGGTCAGGTTTGATAAAGTGAAACAGAAAGAAGCTTTAGCTGCTGTAGAAAGGATATACAAAACTGCCATGCCATCAGCGGTATTTCGATATGCATTTCTTGATGAATTGAATGCAAAGCAATACGTGCAGGAACAGCGCTGGCAGCAGGTGGTAAGCATTGCAGCATTACTTTCTTTTGTTATCTGTTGCCTGGGTTTATTTGGTTTAGCGCATCTTGCCACACACCAACGTGTAAAAGAAATTGGCATCAGGAAAGTATTGGGTGCATCGGTTACACAAATCGTTGCCTTGTTGTCCGGAGATTTTTTAAAATTAGTTGGTTTGTCTTGTCTGATAGCTTTTCCTCTTGCATGGTGGGCAATGGATAGCTGGTTGCAGAACTATCAATACCGGATTGAAATAAGTTGGTGGATATTTATTATTGCAGGTTTATTGGCAATATTGATTGCATTAATTACCATCAGCTTCCAGGCAATAAAAGCGGCGGTTGCAAACCCTGTGAAGAGTTTGAGAACGGAATAGGATTTATTTAGTCGCCCGGCTTAATACTATTTAAACAAATCATTCCACTGTCCGATTTATCAATCCAAGTGTTCGATTTCGGACAGTTTCGAAATCATTTGATTGCCTTACACGCTATTTATCAATACCCTATACCATTGGTACGAAGGTTGGAAAATTTTCTCCGGTAATTCTGCCCTAATATTTCTCATCCCAAAAAGGCACTTATTATGCTGAAGAATTATTTCAAAATAGCTTTCAGAAATCTCTGGCGGCACAAAGCTTTTTCCTTCATAAATATTATGGGATTAGCTGTGGGGATGACAGCATGTTTCCTGATATTTCTATATGTAAGTTTCGAAACCAGCTACGATAAGTTTCACTCAAAAGCTGACCGTATATACAGGATTGTATCTGAAGTAAAAACGCCTTCTGAAACGCTTAGTTCGGGAATCACCATTGCCCCGCTTGCGGTTTATTTAAAGAAAGATTTTCCTGAAGTTGAGGATGCTGTACGGATTAGCTCTGACGGTTTTTTGGTACGAAAGGGAAACACAAAATTCCAGGAAGAAATGTCAGTAATGGCAGACTCCACCCTATTTAATGTTTTTGATTTCCCGCTAATAGAAGGAAATGAAAATACGGCTCTACGGGAACCAATGAGTATCATTTTATCGCAAAAAGCTGCAAAAAAGTATTTTGGAAAAGAAGATCCACTTGGCCGGCAATTATTGCTTACGGGTAAAGCGATCAATGCAACGGTAACGGGAGTAATGAAAGACATTCCCAGGAATTCGGAGATACAAGCCGATATGATTGTCTCCATGTCATCTGCGCAGCAAATCTATGATCGTCCTACGTCTGATAGTGAATGGACAAACCATGGTTACCTCACTTATCTTTTAATGAAACCGCATACGAATATAAAATCTTTTGAAAAAAAATTACCGGGTTTTATGGAAGCGCATCATGGCCAGCAGATGAAGGAATTACAGATGTATGAAACTTTACTTCTTGAGCCGCTGCGTGATGTATATTTAAAATCAACTCATACAGGTTTTACTCCTGCTAAAATTTTTGTTACCGGTAGTATCACTAACGTTTACATCTTCTCCATCATTGCCATATTTATTTTAATCATTGCGTGCATTAACTTTATTAACCTTACCACAGCACGGAGCGCAGAACGTGCAAAAGAAGTGGGCATCCGCAAAGTGGTTGGCGCTGCAAGGTTTCAACTTGCAAAACAGTTTATCAGCGAGTCGGTCATCATTTGTATAATAGCTTTCGCTTTATCTGTTTTATTAAGTGTCCTCACGCTCCCAATCTTTAATCACCTTGCGGGAAAAGAAATCACTGAAAGTATTTTTAATAATCCCTTGCAAATTATTTTCCTGTTGCTGTTGTCAGTTGCTGTTGGTGTTATCGCAGGTATTTACCCGGCATTGGTATTGTCATCCTACAGGCCTGTGAGTGTTTTAAAAGGCCGCTTTGCAACCGGTACCAAAGGATTGTTGTTACGAAAGGGCCTGGTAGTATTTCAATTTATTATTTCCATTGCTTTAATTACTGCAACTATCGTCGTTTACATGCAGCTGAACTACATGCGCAACCGTGACCTTGGATTCAATAAAGACCAGGAGATAATTATCTATACAAACCAGGATAAAAACAAAGACGCATTTAAACAATCATTGGCATCCGTTCCCGGCATTATATCGACAAGCTATTCTTCATCCGTTCCAGGCGATGACTTTACTTCTGCTTATTCACAATTTGAAAATGCGAAGGGTGAAATACAAAAAACAAACATTAATCTCTTTTTCGTTGACTACGAATATGTTGATCAGTATAAATTAAAACTTGTAGCGGGCAGGGCGTTTTCAAAGGATTTTGCAACAGACAGCACACAGGCAATGGTGATAAATGAAAGCTCCGCAAAAATGCTGGGTTATAATCGCTCCTCAGAAGCGGTGGGCAGGAACTTCGATCAATGGGGCAGAAAAGGAAAAATTATCGGCGTATTAAAAGATTTTAATTACGAATCGCTGCAGAAAAAAATAGAACCGCTGGCCATGCGCATCGAGACCTGGGCCTATGGAATTTTATCAATAAAAGTAACATCAACAAATTTACCTGCAACCGTAAAAGCCATTGGCAACAAATGGAATCAAGCAATACCCAACCGGCCTTTTGACTACTACTTTCTGGATGAATCTTTTGATAAGCTTTATCATGCTCAGGATAATTTCGGCAACCTGTTTTTCAATTTTGCGATATTGGCGATTTTTATTTCCTGCCTTGGTTTATTAGGGCTTGCATCTTACAGCACGATCCAGCGTACAAAAGAAATTGGGGTAAGAAAAGTATTGGGTGCTAGTGTTGCCAATATTGTAAACCTGTTGTCGGTTGAATTTATAAAACTAGTATTGATCGCGTTTGTTGTTGCCGCACCGCTTGCCTGGTTTGGTATGCATAAGTGGCAGGAAGATTTTGCTTACCGGGCAAATATAAGTTGGTGGATTTTTGCAGTTGCAGGTATGGCTGCGATTTTGATTGCGTTTTTTACAATAAGCTTCCAGGCAATAAAAGCGGCCCTTGCTAACCCTACCAAAAGCCTGAGGGCAGAATGATTGTATATAAATAAGAAGTAAAAAACTGATTTTGCGAAAACGAAAACAGTAATCTAAAAATAAAAATTATAACCCGAAATTTTCTTTATGATCAGGAATTATTTTAAAGTAGCCTGGAGAAATTTGATCAAGAACAAAGCATTCTCCATTATAAATATTACGGGGCTCGCCATTGGGCTTTCCTGTTTTTTACTCATCGCATTATACGTGTTGGATGAGCTTAGCTATGATCGTTTTTATCCAAATGCCGACAATATTTACCGTGTTAATTCTGATGTATTATTTGGCGGCGCTGAATTGCACATTACCCAAACATCCGATATGTTGGGTGCGACCTTAAAAAAGGATTATCCGCAGGTGCTTCAATACACCCGTGTTTATACGAATAGCGGGAGTAAGCTACTAAAAAAGGGCAATAGCTTTATAGAAGAACCGCACGTAGCCAATGCAGACTCAACATTTTTTTCAGTGTTTCAATTGCCGGTAATTACAGGCGACACAAAGACGGCGCTTAATGAACCAAACACGGTTGTGATAAATGAAACTACCGCAAAAAAATATTTTGGAACAACAGATGTTGTTGGAAAGACTATTGAAACAAATGCTAATAAAAATCCACTGTATAAGGTCACCGCGGTCATACAAGATATTCCTCATAATTCACACATGAATTTTGATTTGCTGTTCTCCATGAAAAATGTGGATTATCCATTTGGGCAGCACCTCAGTTTTAATTTTAATACCTATTTATTGTTAAGGCCCGGCACTGACTGTAAGGCTTTCGAAAAAAACTTTCCGCAATACGTCGACCGTTATATAATGCCACAGGCAAAGCAGTTTATGAATATTAATAGTATGGAGGAATTTGAAAAAGCCGGTAACAAGCTTTATTTTTCTATGATTCCACTCACGAAGATTCATCTCTATTCTGACTTTAATTTTGAAATAACACCTCCCGGCAATATCGAGTATGTATATATTTTTTCTGCCGTTGCCTTGTTCATTTTGCTGATCGCCTGCATCAACTTTATGAACCTGACTACCGCGAAATCAACCGGGCGTGCGAGGGAGGTTGGCATCCGTAAAGTTTTGGGAACGGAAAGAAGAAGCCTTATTGGCCAGTTTCTTTTTGAGTCCATTTTATTAGTTGCTTTGTCCCTCTTGATTGCCCTTTCGATCGTTTACCCGGTACTTCCACTGTTCAACGATATTGCAGGCAAGTCAATGGCGCTGGGAAATCTGTTTTCGTCGGTTTTCATCGTTTGTCTTTTAGCTCTTCCATTTGCAGTAGGCCTGCTTGCCGGCAGTTATCCTGCTTTCTTTTTATCCGGATTCAAGCCTATTGAGGTTTTAAAAGGAAAGCTCAGTGCGGGTAAATCAAAAGCAGGGATTCGTAGTTTCCTGGTAGTGTTCCAGTTTGCAATTTCCATATTGCTGATTATTGGAACTATCGTGATTTATAAACAACTTAATTATATACAAACTAAAAACCTGGGATTCAACAAAGACCAGGTATTGATTATTAACAATGCCTTTGAGCTCCAAAAAAATACCGATGCTTTTAAAAATACCATGCTGGAACAAGGCGGTGTTGTAAACGGCACCCTCAGCAGTTATCTTCCTGTTTCTAATTCTTCCCGTTCCGATCAGAGCTTTTCCAGGGAAGCCGTGATGGATGCAAAGAATAGTTTCAATATGCAGACCTGGTCTGTAGACTATGATTATTTTAAAACGCTGGGCATGCAGCTAATTGCCGGCAGAGATTTTTCCCGCGAATACGGCACCGATTCTACCGCAGTTATTATAAACGAAACAGCGGCTAAAAATATGGGATATTCTTATCCGTTAGGTAAGAAAATTTATTCTATCGGTGGAGCGTTTGGCCCTGCGGTTACCTATACTATTATCGGGGTAGTTAAAAATTTCCACTTTGAATCGTTGCGTAAAAACATTGGCCCGGTTTCTTTCTTTTTGCAACCCAGCACCGGGCTGGCATCATTTAAAGTGACTGCAGCTAACGTTACTTCTGTTTTAAAAGCGGCCGAAAGCAATTGGAAAAAAATGGCGCCCGGCATGCCTTTCAGTTACCGTTTCCTTGACGAATCTTTTAATGATATGTACCGGTCAGAAACACGGGTTGGGCAAATTGCACTAATTTTTTCCGTGCTGGCAATCTTCATTGCATGCCTTGGATTATTTGGATTAGCCACATTTATAGCAGAGCAACGCACAAAGGAAATTGGCATAAGAAAGGTGCTTGGAGCCAGCGTACAGGGAATTGTACAAATGCTTTCAAAAGATTTTATAAAACTGGTAGCTATAGCCTTTGTCATTTCTGCACCGCTTGCGTGGTTCTTTATGCACAAATGGTTACAGGATTTTGCCTATCGCATTGATTTAAGCTGGTGGATATTTTTACTGGCGCTCGGCATAAGCTTCTTTATTGCAATTGCAACAATTAGCTTCCAGGCAATAAAAGCTGCAATTGCAAACCCTGTGAAGAGTTTGAGAACGGAATAAAAAACAA
>JBDSPQ010000240.1:0-8449 GCA_039930305.1 Ginsengibacter sp.
AGTCCTTATCTTTTTTATTTTGATTATGGTGACTACCGCATTATGGGTAGCAGCCCGGAAGCACAACTCATAGTCAAAAATAAGACTGCAATCATGCATCCGATAGCGGGCACATTCCGCAGAACCGGAAACGATCTGCAGGATGAAGCCCTCGCTGAAAAGTTATCAAAGGATGTAAAGGAAACAGCAGAACACGTGATGCTGGTTGACCTGGCACGCAACGATCTTAGCAGGCTTTGCACCAACGTTACGGTTACCCGTTACAGTGAGATTCAATATTTTTCTCACGTTATTCACCTGGTAAGCGAAGTGAAAGGTGAAGTTCCCGACAATACAAATCCATTCATACTTCTTGGTGTCACCTTTCCGGCGGGTACGCTAAGTGGTGCCCCAAAATTCAAAGCCATGGAACTTATCAATGACTTCGAACAGGATGAGAGGAGTTTCTACGGCGGCTGCATAGGGTTTGCCGGGTTTAACGGAGATCTCAATCACGCTATCATGATAAGAACTTTTCTGAGCAAAGGCAATACACTCAATTACCGGGCAGGAGCAGGGGTAGTAGCAGCATCCAGTCCGGAAAGTGAATTGCAGGAGGTTGTAAATAAATTAAATGCATTGACCACTGCCATTAAATCAGCTGAAAATATTTAAGTGATGAAAATTTTGATCTTCGATAATTACGATTCGTTTACTTACAACCTGGTGCACGTGGTTGAGAAAATCATTCATTCAAAAGTTGATGTGTACCGTAATGATAAAATATCTCTTGAAGCAATAGGCGGTTATGATAAAATCATCATTTCTCCAGGGCCCGGCCTGCCTGCAGAGTCCGGTTTATTGTTGCCCTTGCTGAAAAAATACGCTGCTACAAAATCCATCCTCGGCGTCTGCCTCGGGCACCAGGCGATCGGTGAAACTTTTGGCGGGAGTCTTATAAATTTGAGTACGGTTTATCATGGGGTTGCTTCTAAAATAAAAATTATGAACCAACGGACTATCACCAAAAATGATGTCTTCAACAATATTGAAGAAGCGCCGGAGGTGGGACGCTACCATTCCTGGATCGTCAGCAAGGAAAATTTTCCTGAAGAACTGGAAATTACAGCGGAAGATGAAAACGGGTATATTATGGGATTGAGACACAAAGAATTTGACGTGCAGGGTGTACAGTTTCACCCCGAAAGCGTCCTGACCCCCTTAGGAGAAAAAATGATGCGGAATTGGTTGGTTTAAATGTCTTGTGATACAAAATTGGGTATAAAAAAGTATGATCAAAAAATGATATGAAAAAAATTCTCCAGTTTTTATTTGAACATAAAAGCCTTGACCGGCAGACGGCAAAGGAAGTATTGGTAAATATTTCAAAAGGAATACACTCTGAGACAGAAATTACCTCTTTCATCACGGTGTACCTTATGCGCAGTATTACCATTCCTGAATTACAGGGATTTCGCGATGCACTTATGGAATTATGTGTGCCCGTCAGTCTGAACGGTCACGAGGTCGTCGACATCGTTGGCACAGGCGGGGATGGAAAGAATACTTTTAATATTTCTACTCTCAGTTGTTTTATTGTGGCGGCTGCAGGCATTAAAGTGGCAAAGCATGGAAACTATGGCGCTACTTCCATCAGTGGGTCGAGTAACGTAATGGAAGCGCATGGATATCGTTTTTCTGCTGACAATAAAAAACTCCTGAATGAACTGGAGCAGGCAAATATTTGCTTTATGCATGCTCCCTTGTTTCATCCGGCTTTAAAAATCGTTGGGCCGATCAGGAAGCATCTCGGCATTCGAACGTTTTTTAATATGCTGGGCCCGATGGTAAATCCGGCGAAACCGCAGGTGCAGGTGGTAGGAGTATACAACCTGGAAATGGCGAGGATATATGCTTATATGCTGCAGCAAACGCAAAGCAAATTCACCATCCTGCACAGCCTCGAAGGGTACGACGAAATTTCTTTAACGGGCGACACCAGGATAATAACCAATAGCGGTGAACAAATTTTATCAGCACAATACCTGGGCAAGAGACAGGTAAGCCCTCAGGATATTTTTGGAGGAAATACTACCGAAGAGGCAGCCCGTATATTCCTTAAAATTTTACAGGGCGAAGGTACGTGGGCTCAAAATGCTGTGGTGTTGGCAAATGCAGCGCTGGCTTTGGATGCAACGGGAAATTTCCCTGATTATTCAAGCAGCTATGCACAGGCAGTTGACAGCCTCGAAAGTGGCCGGGCTCACCAGACATTTCGGAAACTAATGGAAATCCAGCAATGAATATTTTAGATAAGATTATTGAAGCGAAAAAGATTGAAGTGGCGCAGAGAAAAACTGCCCGGCCGATTCATCAGTTGGAACGGGAAACTTTCTTTTCGCATAAGACTTTATCGCTGCGTGATTACCTGCTGCGGGAAGACAAGACCGGCATTATTGCCGAATTTAAACGCAAGTCTCCGTCAAAAGGCATAATTAACGACCTTGCCTCAGTTACATCAGTTACGAAGGCTTATGCTGCCCACGGTGCAAGCGGGATTTCGGTGCTGACTGACCAGTATTTTTTCGGAGGCACATTGGACGATTTGCAAGCCGCTACGATCAATAATGTGCCCTTATTAAGAAAAGATTTTATCATAGATGAATACCAACTGGTGGAATCCAAAGCTTTCGGAGCTGAAGTGATTTTATTGATTGCTGCCTGCCTCACACCAACGGAGGTGAACCGCTTGTCTGCAACGGCCAGGGATTTAGGGTTGAATGTGTTATTGGAAATACATAATGAGGAAGAACTTGGGCACATCGTTCCAACGGTGGATGTAGTTGGCGTGAACAACCGGGATTTGAAAACGTTTATTACTGATATAAACCGTTCCGTAACGCTTAGCAGCCTGATTCCAAAGGATGTTATCAAAATTTCTGAGAGTGGAATTGATGACATTGCTTCAATTCAACTTTTAAAACAACATGGATTTCATGGATTCCTGGTCGGAGAAAAGTTTATGAAAGAAAAAGATCCCGGCCTGGCGTTTGAAAATTTTGTCAGCGCGCTAAACAATGCCAATAAAAAGTCCGGCAATGAAAATTAAGGTATGTGGAATTACGTTGCCACAACAGTTTCTCGAGTTGGAGAGATTAGGGGCGGACTATGCAGGATTTATCTTCTACGAAAAATCACCGCGGTATGTTCTTCCGAAAATGCGGAGCCGGGATGTGACAGGCTTTCCTGTGAAAATTCAAAAAACGGGTGTATTTGTAAATGCGTCAGAAAGCACCATACTCGATCAGGTGGCACTATTTCAGCTTGATGCGGTGCAGTTGCATGGAAACGAAACACCAATGTTGTGTGCAAGGTTGAGAAAGCATATAAAGGTGATCAAGGCTTTCAGGATCAATGAGCAAAACTCCTTAATCGATTGGCTGGTGAAGCCTTACCTTGATGTGTGTGATTTTTATTTATTTGATCATGGGTCTGGCGGGATCTATGGCGGAACCGGAAAAAAATTCAACTGGAGTGTGCTGGAAAATGCCCTCGTTGGAAAAGAGTTTTTTTTGAGTGGCGGCATTGGACCGGAAGATGCAGCAGAATTGAAAGCGTTAAAACATCCATTTTTATATGCCATTGATATCAACAGTAAATTTGAAATCTCACCTGGGATAAAAGATATGGCTGAGATACAGGAGTTCATTCAGGTTTTAAAAAATTAAACAGGATAAACATAAAAAGCTAAATGCAAACTGGTATGAATAATAATATTGAAAATACATGGCAGGTCGATGACAAAGGTTTCTATGGTGATTTTGGTGGTGCGTATATTCCAGAGATGTTGTATAACAATGTGCAGGAATTGAAGAATCAATACGTTGAGATAATTAATGATCCGTTGTTCCAGAAGCAATTTCACTCTTTACTCAAAGAGTATGTTGGCAGGCCAACACCGTTGTATTTTGCAGAACGCCTGTCTGATAAATATCATGCACAAATCTATCTGAAGCGTGAAGATCTGTGTCATACCGGCGCGCATAAGATAAATAATACCATTGGGCAGATATTGTTAGCAGAACGTCTCGGTAAAAAAAGAATCATCGCCGAAACCGGTGCCGGTCAGCATGGAGTGGCTACAGCTACAGTGTGCGCCCTGAAGGGGTTGGAATGTATTGTTTATATGGGGGAAAAGGACATCCATCGCCAGGCGCCGAATGTTGCCAGGATGAAGATGCTCGGCGCGAAAGTGATCCCCGCAAAAAGTGGCAGCAAAACATTGAAAGATGCTACTAATGAAGCCATCCGTGACTGGATCAACAATCCTGCAAACACTTACTACCTCATCGGCAGCGTGGTCGGCCCACATCCATACCCTGATATGGTAGCACGTTTTCAGAGCGTCATCAGCGACGAGATCCGTACACAGCTCTCAGAAAAAACGGGCTCGGAACTTCCCACGCATGTAATCGCCTGTGTGGGTGGCGGAAGCAATGCAGCGGGCGCTTTTTATCATTTTCTTTCTGAAACATCAGTGAAACTAATAGCAGTGGAGGCGGCGGGTATGGGGTTGGCGAGCGGGATGAGTGCCGCTACAACTCAATTGGGAACGAAGGGGATTTTGCATGGAAGCAAGAGCCTCGTGATGCAAACCAGCGATGGCCAGGTGGTAGAGCCACACAGTATTTCGGCGGGGTTGGACTATCCCGGTATCGGTCCCATGCACGCGAACTTATTTATTACGAAGCGGGCGGAATTTATGAGTGCTACTGATGAAGAATCTTTGCAGGCATCTTTTGAACTAGCGAGGCTTGAGGGCATCATTCCGGCCTTAGAGTCGGCTCATGCGTTGCATGTTCTCAATACACTTCCTTTAAAAAAAGATGACGTTGTTGTGATAAATTTAAGTGGCCGGGGCGATAAAGATATGGACACTTACATGAAACATATTTCGGAAGGAAATGATTGATGGCATGCCCATCTCTGTTTCAGGCCAATGTTTATTAATGTAAGACTACAGACGGCCAGTGCCCCTATCCTATATGAAAATAGCGCTTTATTAAATTGACAAAATGAACCGGATCACCACATTATTTGAGCGAAAAAAAAAGAACTTGCTCAGCATTTATTTTACCGCCGGCTTTCCTGCTTTAGCCGATACGGAACTTGTTTTGGAGGCTCTCCAAAAGAATGGCGCCGACATCATTGAAATTGGCATACCCTACAGTGATCCGCTCGCCGATGGCCCAGTCATTCAACACAGCAGCATGCAGGCTCTTTCAAATGGCATAAGTATTAAGAAAATTTTTGAGCAAATAAGGAATATGCATGAACACGGGCGACGCAAAGAGTCCGTACCGTATATCCTCATGGGGTACTTGAACCCCGTTATGCAGTATGGCCTGGAAAAATTCGTGGAAGAGGCTAAGAATAGCGGCATTGATGGTCTTATTCTACCTGACTTACCGATTGACGAGTTTGACGAAAATTACCGGGATATATTTGAGAAGAATAATTTGAAATGTATTTTTCTGGTTACACCGGAAACAGCTGAGGCTCGTATTCGACAAATCGATGCTTTGAGTAGCGGGTTTATCTACGCGGTGTCCTCCTCGGCTATCACAGGTAGCGATACCGATTTTTCACGGCAGGAAAGCTATTTTAAAAGGCTCGAAAAAATGAGCCTTTTAAACCCAATAATGATTGGTTTTGGCATCAGGGACGCGGCAACCTTCAACGCTGCCTGTAAATATGCTGCCGGGGCCATAATTGGGACGGCTTATATAAAGGCGATAGAAACCTCAATCGACTTAGAAGCCGATACGGCCGGATTTCTTAACGCAATTTTAAAAGCCGGGATGACCGGATGATCTTTTTTCCATAAAAAAAAAATTAAGTTTGCAATCAATCTATTAACATGAAAACTTTCTTACTTTTTCTTTTTCTTCTTCCGGTTTTTGCCTTTACGCAGTCAGTAAATAATATTAAACCCACCGCTGTTAAAGGTTTTATGATAAATGGGGATGTTACTGGTTTTCCCGACGGGACTACGGTGTCATTTCTGAATGAACAAACGGGCCAGCCTGAAGAACAGGCGACTATCGAGAAAGGAAAGTTTGTGATTAAAGGAGAGCTGCCACAGCCGGGCTTTAAAGGAATCATCTTTGGAGATCAGCCACCGTTGGTTCCGGTATTCCTGGACAATAGCGCAATTAAAATTACCGGCGACAAAAATTCAATTGAATTACTTAAGATTAAGGGTTCTCCATCGCATGATTTGTATGTGTCTTTTAATAATCAAATGAAAACGTATGACTCCGTGGTTGCGGGCGGAGGGGTTCTTGACGAAAAGGCGATGGCAGAGGTGGCCAACATTTCTGACAAATTTGTTAAGAAAAATGTGGTTTCTTTTGTGGCTCCCTTAGCCATCATCCGCATGTACCAGATGACGCAGGATGGCAAAAAAGCCGAGGAACTTTATAGAATGCTTCCTGCACCAGTGCAATCAGGAAACCTGGGCCAGTTTGTAAACCAACAAATACAAGAGTCAAAAATTAATCCCATTGGTTCTGTGGTAAAAGATTTTTCACAGTCAGATACCGTGGGAAATCCTTTAAACATCTCTTCATTCCGGGGTAAATATGTTCTCATTGATTTTTGGGCAAGCTGGTGTCGTCCCTGCAGAATGGAAAATCCAAATGTGGTTGCGGCGTTTAATAAATACCGCGATAAAAACTTTACTATCCTGAGCGTATCACTCGACCAGGCCAAACCCGCATGGGTAAGTGCCATTCAAATGGATGGGCTAAACTGGAGTCACGTGAGCGATCTGAAAGGATGGAACAATGAGGTGGCGGCGCTTTTCCAGGTAAAGAGCATTCCTCAAAATTTACTGATAGATCCCGACGGAAAAATTGTAGCCAAAAATCTTCGTGGCTCTGTGCTTGATGATAAGCTGAATACACTTTTACGTTAGTCAGGGTTTTTGCAGTTACTTGTCAGTTTCGAAAGACCTGAGTTGGCGTATATACAATTGAATGGCGTTCTCCAATCCGAAATACAAAGCATCGCAAATCAAGGCATGCCCGATAGAAACTTCCAGCAGCCCAGGAACATGATCAGCGAAATACTTTAGGTTTTCCAGGTCAAGATCGTGGCCTGCATTTATTCCTAACCCAGCTTCGTTGGCTACTTTTGCAGCATTTACGTAATCAACGATAGCGGCACTTTGCGCGCTTGGATTTTTATTTTCAGTGGCTTTCGTAAAAGCCTTTGCATATCCTTCAGTATACAATTCTATACGATCTGTACCGGTATCTTTTGCAGCACGTACCAATTCTTCGTTTGGGTCTACGAAAATGGAAACCCTGATGCCTTCCTGTTTAAACAAAGCAATAATTTCCGAGAGATAATTTTGTTCATTTATCGTATCCCATCCGTGATCGGAGGTCAATTGTCCTTCGGCATCGGGCACCAACGTAACCTGGTTGGGCTTATTGGCCAGCACAAGGTCCACAAACTTTTTTTCTTTAGGATTGCCTTCGATATTAAATTCAGTAGTAATTATTTTTTTCAGTTCAAACACATCCGCATAGCGAATGTGTCTTTCGTCCGGACGGGGATGGACGGTGATGCCATCAGCACCGCAGTTTTGAATATCAATCGCAGTTTTTATAACGTCAGGATTGTTGCCACCCCTTGAATTTCTAAGGGTCGCAATCTTATTGATATTTACAGATAATTTTATACTCATATGGAAATTTTACTTTAGTTATTTATGGTCAAAGTTATTTATCATTTGTAATACTATTTTAGATTGTGATTCCTTCAAAAATGTGACTTAATGCTTCGTCATTGCATGCAGATCATTATTTTTGAACCGGTACTTAATCAATTGCACTATGCATGGCTAAATACGACACTGTTATAAAAAAATTTGGCGAGCAAGGAGAAAAATCCAGCTGGCACTATATAGAAGTGCCTGCCGCTATTGCCGATGAAATAAAAAAAGGTTACAAAAAATCTTTCCGGGTAAAAGGCTCCCTGGATAATTATAAAATAGAAAGAACGAGTTTGCTGCCAATGGGTGGTGGAAATTTTATTATTCCATTGAAAGCAGATGTTAGAAAGTTTTTAGGGAAAAGGAAAGGAGCTATTGTCTTAGTAAAAATTGAAGAGGATAAGCGACCTGTTGAAATAAGTAGTGATTTTATGCAATGCCTGCGAGATGAACCAAAAGCTTTAGAACATTTCAATTCTTTGCCGGGCAGTCACAGAAACTATTTCAGCAAGTGGATAGACAGTGCCAAAACAGAAGAGACAAAAACCAGCCGCATAGCCCGGGCTGTAAATGGCCTGGCGCTTCAGCTTGGTTACCCTGAAATGATGAGAACGGGAAGGAACGAAAAATTTATTTGAGTTTTTTAATGTGAGCCTTTCTTCTGTGAATGATAAATTTCTCAATATA
>JBDSPQ010000241.1:0-5927 GCA_039930305.1 Ginsengibacter sp.
AAAATGGGGCAAGGATGAAGAAGTAGTAATACAAACAGAATTTTATCCGCCGGAAAATATTAGTCCGGGCATCTCTGCTTTATCTGCGCCTTGCGGTGAAGATTGTAATTTATACTTGTAAGGAATCTTCCTAATGATGCCATGGCGCGGTTCAGTAAATGCTACATCTATTTTTTCAGTGATGTCGAGGGAAGCATTTTTATTTACCTTAATACTTACATCATAATTATTAATGGTAAAATATTCCTGGGCCTTTGCACAGCTAATAGCAACAAAGAAAAAAAGGATCAATGAAAAAAGTTTTTTCATGTAAAATGAATTAAAACTTTACTTCCACATTTTGTGCTTCAGCCTGGTCTTCCAGTTCATAAAATTCTCTTGCTTTAAATCCAGCCGCATTTGCCACTATTACGCCGGGAAATTGCTGTATGGAGGTATTGTAATCACGCACTGTAGCATTATAATAGCGGCGTGCACTACCCAAGTCGCCTTCGATAGATTGCAGGGCATTTTGTAGTTCAAGAAAGTTTTGATTGGCTTTTAATTCCGGGTAATTTTCTGCAACGGCCAGCAATCCGCGCAGCGCTCCACCCAAAACCTGGTTGGCTTGTGCAGCGCCCTGCACATCTCCGGCAGGCACTGCCTGCGCAGCATTCCTGGCGGCAGTTACTTTTTCAAAAGTCTGGCTTTCATGGGTGGCATAACCTTTAACGGTGTTTACCAGGTTCGGTATCAGGTCAAATCTCTTTTTGAGAAATACACGAATGTCGCTCCAGCTATTATCTACTTTTATTTTCGCCTTTACCAAACCGTTGTACATAGCTATTATCCATACTACCAGCAGAACAATGATGCCGAGGATGATCCAAAGTGCCATAATAAAAATTTAAAAAGTGAAAAATAGTATAGAGTGCGGCCAATGCAATATTACAATATTACTACAGATACAAAGCAGGCTTGAGAATTCCGCTCACGTCATTGAGACCTTTTGTTCATAAATAAAAGCCAGATACTTCATCGGTTGTTTTATTTTTTATATCCGGTACCCAACATTCTTCTGCAGGATAGCCAACAGGAAGCAGTAAAAATGGTTTTTCATTTTCCGGACTATTAAGGAGTTTCGATAAAAAATTCATTGGACTTGGTGTATGCGTAAGCGTTACGAGCCCGGCAAAATGGATCGCTGCTATTAAAAATCCGGTGGCAATGCCAACGCTTTCGGTCACATAGTAGTTATTTATTTTTTTCCCGTTCTTTCCTTTTTCATAAGATTCTTTAAACACCACGATTAGCCACGGAGCCGTTTCCAGAAATGGTTTTTTCCAATCGGTTTGAAAAGGAGCAAGATCATCCAGCCATTTCTGGGGCATTCTTCCGTGGTAACTTTCGTATTCTTCCTGCTCGGCAGCAATTCTTATTTTAGTTTTCAATTCCACATTTGATATCGCATAAAACTTCCAGGGTTGTTTGTTGGCGCCGGAAGGCGCGCTATTTGCTGCTGATAATATGTTTTGAATTATACCTTCTGCAACAGGCTTTGTACTAAAATACCTTACACTTCTTCTTTTCATTAAAAATTCTGAAAATACCTTTGAGTTATGCAGTTGCTCATTCTCAGATAAGGTTTGCGGCTTGTATTTCAGGAACGGGTAGCCATTAATTTTTTTTGTAGCAGGCATTTTTTTTAATGTTAAATGAGTCTGACCGGCAGGCAATTCGAATAATTTATCAGGGCAAACTATTGGTGTTTTTTTACTTCCACGTACAGATCCGTGATGATTCCAATGTTTCTGAACTGCCGGAGATAATGGAGTAAGTGTACCAATTCACGTTGAATCATCCTGTCATTTTTACCATAATCCCATATCGGGAGAATGCATATCGTGAACATTTCTTCAATGGACCTTTGGGTCGTTACTATTCTTACTTCTTTCTTTTTATCCGTAACAATATTTCCTGGGAAGTTGTCAATACGAAAAGCAAACAATTTTGCAAGGGCTCTCAGGCATTGCACGGCTGTACCCGGATCGTTTATCCCAGGACTCAGGGCCTTCACAGCTACCTCCATCAATTGACGAAAGCCATAGAAATAATTTTTTTCGATACTTTCATTATTGTTTATGTACAGTGATTTATGAATGTCAACAATTACCTCATCATTGAGGCTTTTGCTGCTCTCCAAAAGCACAGTATCCCTGAAGATAAAGGTACCCGGGGCCATTAAAATCTGGAGCCTGCAATTATTTTCTGTGGTAAGCTGCAATAAAGCTCTTTGATTAAATCCTTCATAAATTCCTGCACGGCCTGCGTTAATAGTATTTTCCTGCTTCACTTCTACCCCGTATTCATTTTTTTCTTTCAATGTGCACACTTCCTTCATGTGCGCTTTTGTATCATCGTATATCTTTTGGATGATTACTTCATACTTTACAGACTGGGTAATAAAATGCAAAAAATAAATAAAAAGAAAAATATCGATGATTGCCATCAGTATGAGTACATAGGTGCTCAGCGCCGGTACATAAATGCCTGAGTCAACATCACGAATGGTACTTAATAGAAAAAGTGCAAAGACAATAGTGCCGATATAAAATCCCAAAACAATCTGCTGAAAACGATTTCCTATCAACTTATCCAGTATGCGATTGCTCATCTGTGACGCTGTTTGGTTCAGGATGATCATCACCATGGAAAAGCTAAATACAGTCAGGGAGATAATACCACTAACGATGGATGATATAATGCTGCGGGCTGTAGATGCATCTTTGAGGCTAAGCCAATGCAACTGGGATTTTATATGTTTACCGGTTTCGGAGAAGTCTAAAATAATGGAGAAGTAAGAGAAAAGCAGAAATATTATTCCTATCAATGCGGGATAAAAAGCAATGCTATTTATGATTTTAAAATACCGGTTGGCAATCCATATCCTGACATCGTTCCACATGTGAGACACTTTTTTGTTGAAACAAACAATCTAATCAAAGATATCTACAAATACCGCTATCATCTGTGCCAGGGAAATAGTTAGGGGATTAAATATTGTTTTTCGAAAAGTGTAATTAACTTGAAGGAGTTTGTGATGCGAAGATATATTCGGTTGCTTTTTCCGGGAATCGTATTCTTCGCATAGAAATACGGATGTTATCTTAAAAAATCATTAGTCATTTTATTAAACAGCCATGAAAAATTTAGAGTTAAGAAGCCAGGGATGGTTTGGGAGGAAAGGGAAAATGGGATTTATTTACCGTGCATGGATGAAAAACCAGGGAATACCAGATTATGAATTTAAAGACAAACCCGTAATTGGTATTTGTAACACCTGGAGTGAATTAACTCCCTGTAACGCTCATTTCAGGGAGCTCGCCGAGTCAGTAAAAAGAGGGGTATCAGAAGCAGGAGGATTTCCTGTTGAATTTCCGGTAATGTCTTTAGGTGAAACTTTGATAAAGCCTACAGCCATGCTTTATCGAAACCTGGCGAGTATGGATGTGGAAGAATCTATCCGGGCTAATCCGCTGGACGGCGTGGTATTGCTTTGCGGCTGTGATAAAACAACTCCGTCGCTCGTGATGGGTGCGTGCAGTGTAAATATTCCTACCATCGTTGTTTCCGGAGGTCCTATGCTAACGGGAAGGCACAATGGTAAAAGTGTCGGCACAAGCGATGTGTGGCGTTACCATGATGACCTGAGAGAAAATAAAATACAGGAAGAAGAAATGCTGACTATTGAAGCGGCGATGTGCCGCAGCCGCGGCCATTGTGCCGTAATGGGTACTGCTTCTACTATGGCTTGTATGGTTGAGTCGCTGGGGCTTTCCCTGCCGGGCAATGCTGCCATACCTGCCGCTGATTCACGTCGTAAAGTGTTGGCACAATTATCAGGCTTGCGTATTGTGGATATGGTCCGGGAAAATTTAAAGATGTCAGACATCCTAACTAAAGAAGCATTTGCTAATGCTATAAAAATAAATGCAGCTATCGGCGGGTCAACCAATTTTGTAATTCATCTCCTGGCCATTGCAGGCAGGATCGGGATTCCGCTGACATTGGAAGATTTTGATTCAATATCGGCCAACATCCCGCTGATTGTAAATCTTCAGCCTTCAGGGAAATTTTTTATGGAAGACTTGTACTATGCCGGAGGGCTGCCGGCAGTAATGAAAGAACTGGATGATCTGTTGAATAAAGATTGTATAACAGCCAATGGAAAAAAGCTAAGTGAAAATTATCAGGCAGCTTCCTGCTGTGATGAAAATGTGATTGCAAAAATAGACAAGCCTTATAATGCTGCGGGAGGCCTTGCCATCTTGCACGGTAATATTTGTAAGGACGGCGCTGTTATAAAGCCATCCGCGGCCAGCTTACATCTCATGAAACATACAGGAAAAGCAGTTGTTTTTGAAAACATTGATGAATATAAAGACCGAATAGATGATGATGCTCTTGAGGTGGATGAAAATAGCGTCCTGGTTTTAAAAAACGTTGGGCCAAAAGGTTACCCAGGCATGCCGGAAGTAGGTAATATGGGTTTGCCAAAAAAATTGCTTGCTAAAGGAATTACAGATATGGTTCGCATTTCTGATGGCCGCATGAGCGGCACCGGTTTTGGAACAGTGGTGTTGCACGTATCTCCCGAAGCCGCACTGGGGGGTAACTTTGCTGTAATACGCACGGGCGATGTAATAGCGCTTGATGTAGAAAAAAGAACACTGGATGTTGACCTCAGTGAGCAGGAATTAGATGAACGGAAAAAGGCATTTAAGTTGCCACCGCCTATTGTCGATCGTGGGTATGTAAATCTTTACATCAACCACGTGGGTCAGGCGCATGAAGGAACCGACTTCGATTTCCTGGTAGGAGGTTCAGGAAGTATTGTAACCAAAGATTCACATTAACTGAAAATTAATTTTGAAAAAAGGATTTGAAAATAAAGTAGCAATTGTTACCGGTGCCGGGCAAGGCATTGGCTTTGAAATATGCCGCAGGTTAGCACAGGAAGGTGCCAAAATTATTTTAAATGATATCGAACCCGCTATTTGCAATTCCGCCGCAGAACAAATTACCTTAGAAAATGGCATTTGTTTGCCACTGGCCGGCGATGCCGGTGATCCTGTTTTTATAGATCAACTTATTTCCACGGCCGTGAATAAATTTGGAGGATTAGATATTGCCATCGCAAATGCGGGAATAACTTTATTCGGAGATTTTTATACTTATGCTCCCGATGTTTTTTCAAAAGTTCTCCAGGTAAATCTTGCAGGTACTTTCTTCCTCGCCCAGGCAGCATCAAAACAAATGAAAAATCAGGGACGCGGCGGTTCATTATTATTTACTTCATCTGTTACCGGCCATCAGGCCCATAAAAATCTTGCCGTGTACGGCATGACCAAAGCGGCAATAGAGATGCTGGCAAAAAACCTGGTTATTGAAATTTCATCACATAAGATTAATGTAAACTGTATTGCGCCGGGAGCCACTCTTACTGAAAGAACTTTGGAGGAGCCAGGATATGCCGAGGTGTGGTCACGGCTTACACCCATGGGGCGGGCAGCAGATGTGTCAGATATCTCTGCTGCAGCTCTTTTCCTGGTATCGGATGAGGCGAAGCATATCACAGGCCAGACATTGCTCGTAGATGGGGGATGGACAAGTGTAAGTCCTTCGCCGTATTGAATGCAATTGATTAAGTAAACTGTTTACCATTCGCCCCGCTTTAATTTTGCAGGAATCATATATTTCCTGTTTTTGTAGCCGTGGGCACTGATGATAATTAATAAGATAATCGAAACGGTAATGGCAAAGTAACTAATGGCAATATGCTGCCGCCAATGACGGATGGCAATACCTGAAAAAGACCAGATTCCAACCAGTGCCGCTTCACGCATATTTCGCTTTACCACCAGAACAGAATACAACAGTCCTGCGAC
>JBDSPQ010000242.1:0-4118 GCA_039930305.1 Ginsengibacter sp.
AAAGATATATGGAACATTATGAAAAAATTCTACCGCTTCATCTACAGTCATTTCCAGCACATCGCTTATTGATTTTCCTTTGTAGCGGATTTCCAATGTTTCCCGGTTATATCGCTTCCCGTTGCACTTTTCACAATGCACGTACACGTCGGGTAAAAAATTCATTTCGATCACGCGCATTCCACCGCCTTCACACACGTCGCATCTGCCGCTCTTCACATTAAAAGAAAAGCGACCAGGTTTATACCCTCTTATTTTTGCTTCGGGCACCTCTGCAAAGAGCGTCCGGATATCTGTAAAAAAGCCACAGTAAGTTGCAGGATTGCTTCTAGGCGTCCTCCCAATGGGCGATTGATCTATCTCAATTACCTTGTCAACGTTTTCCAGACCTTTAATCTCCCTATATGAAAGAGCGGTCATTTTGCTTTTGTAAGCATGTATGCTCAGCAGGGGATACAAGGTCTCGTTAATGAGAGTTGATTTGCCACTTCCACTAACGCCTGTTACACAAATCAATTTTCCAAGTGGAAATGTTACAGTAATATTTTTAAGATTGTTTCCGCTTGCACCCCTTAAAAGAAGCACTTTTCCATTTCCTGATCGTCGCTCATCTGGAATTTTGATTTCCCTATGGCCGTTCAGATATGCCGAAGTCGGTGTTTTGAGACGTAAAAAATCTTCAGGTAAGCCGGACGCAACTACTTCGCCGCCGTGCTTTCCTGCCTGGGGACCAATATCGATAAGGTAGTCTGCTGCAAGCATAATATCCTTATCATGTTCCACTACCAAAACACTATTGCCTATATCCCGGAGATCCTTAAGTGCGCCAATCAGTTGTTGGTTGTCCCTCTGGTGCAGGCCGATACTGGGTTCATCCAGAATATAAGTAATGCCTTGCAGTTGAGAACCAATTTGCGTCGCCAGTCTTATGCGTTGAGATTCTCCTCCACTCAGGCTTTTGGAAGGCCTGCTAAGTGTGAGATAAGAAAGGCCCACATTTAATAAAAATCCCAGGCGTTCACGAATCTCTTTCAGTATATCTTTTGCGATTAAGTTCCGCCTTGCATTTAATCTGTCTTCAATTTTTACAAACCAGCCAGCCAGTTTGTCCAGATCCATACTACTTAACTCGGCAATATTGCATTCGTCGATTTTAAACCAAAGGCTTTCTTGTTTCAACCTGGTCCCCTTACATAGCTTGCATTCCGTTAGAGTCATGAACTTTTCAACCCATGACCTCAAGGAGTCAGTAGAAGTGGAAGATCCGAACCACCGTTTTATCATATTTACTATACCTTCATATTCTCCTTGTGGTAGATTACTTTCATCAAAGCTTATCTCATCAGCATCTGTTATTTCCACGGTTTCAACTGTGGTGGTTTCCGGTCGCGTACTGGTACCGTAAAGCAAAAAGTTTATCACTTTTTGGGATAGATCTCCAACAGGTTTGTCCAGGCTAAACTTCATCTTTTTTGCGAGAGACTGCACTTGCTTAAATACGTAGGCTTCACGTTCTTCTCCAAGCGGTGCAATCGCTCCCTCATTAATACTTTTTGAATTATCTGGCAACACCGCATTCATATCTACCTGATACAAGCTACCCAGTCCCTTACACACAGGGCATGCTCCATAAGGCGAATTGAATGAAAAAGTATTTGGAGATGGCTCTTCATAGCTAATGCCTGTGTCTTCACACATCAATTGTTTACTGTATTGTACATAAGTCACGTTATCATTTACTATCAAGAACAATAAACCATTGCCCATCTGCAAGGCTTTTTGAACACTCTGTCCAAGTCTCACCCGTTGATCTGGTAACACCTGCAGTCTATCAACTACCAACTCGATATCATGGATCTTGTATCTGTCAACTTGCATTTTAGGGACGAGGTCTTTGATTTCCCCATCCACCCGCACTTTTAGAAATCCCTTTTTTCGGACATCCTCAAAAAGTTCGCGGTAATGCCCCTTTCTTCCCCGAATTAACGGCGCAAGAACGCTTATTTTAGATTTTTCATATTTCTGAAAAATATTTTGCAAAATCTCCTCCTCACTCCACTTTACCATTTTCTTGCCTGTATTATAGCTATGCGCCTCTCCTACACGCGCAAACAATAGGCGCATGAAGTCATACACTTCTGTAACTGTTCCCACAGTACTCCGTGGGTTTTTATTAGTGGTTTTTTGCTCGATCGAAATCACTGGAGAAAGTCCTGTAATTTTATCTACATCAGGTCGTTCCATATCTCCCATAAACTGCCGGGCATAGGCAGAAAAACTTTCCATATACCGGCGTTGACCTTCCGCATATATCGTGTCAAATGCCAGGGAAGATTTGCCGCTGCCGCTTATCCCTGTTATTACAACCAATTTATTTTTGGGGATGGAGATATCGATATTTTTCAGGTTGTGCTCTCTGGCACCATAAACCTCAATTTTTTCATCTTCTGGCTCTCTTTTCTGGGGAGACTGCCGCTTCACTTTTGCCATAATAAGGCAACAAAATTATGATTAAATAGTTTCAGTAATTCACGGACAGCTTCCCGCAAAAAATCCGGTATCACAAAAGCAGCGTAATTAAATTGAATTTTCTCCCTTCGGGGGTGATGAAAATAAAGGATTACTTAATTCAAATGTTTAAGCGAATCTTTAACTAAAATTTTAAAAATTCCGTTTGGAAAAAGGATTATTATTTAATCTTTTATCGTAGCTTCAATTCTTCTTTTAAAATTCTTCATATTAGATCTTATCAAATCCGTTATTTGGCACCTTTTTACAATAATTGAAATATTTATCCGTTTTATAGAGTTGAAAACCGGTTCAATTAAAACTAACTGAATACACGGTAATTATGGATAATTATCTTGATTTAAAATAATTATTACATTTGCCCTTACCCTTCAACGTAAAAAAAATGAAGAACAAATTGTTCATTTCACTGGCTGCAATTGCTGCATTTGCAATAACTGGCTGTAGCAAATCCGGAAAATCGAAAGGTCCGAAAAACGATTATGGTCAGTTGATAGGCGTAGCGCCTGGAACCAAGTACAGTTTACCGAAACCTCCGGGCATGATTTATGTTCCACCCGGGACCTTTCATATGGGGCCAAGCGATGAGGACGTAAACTACGCTTTCACTGCAAGAAACAAACAGGTATCTATCAGCGGATTTTGGATGGATGCTACCGAGATTACTAATAATGAATATCGTCAGTTTACCAATTGGGTAAGGGATTCGATTGCCGGAAAGCTTTTGGGTTACGTCCAGCAGGGATCTGATGGAAACGAATACCTCGATTGGAAAAAAGTATCTACTATCAAATGGAGTGACAAGGCAACTATGGAAAAAATAGATGCCATGATTGTAACTCCTGATAACCGAATTTTTGGAAAAAAAGAACTTGATCCGTTAAAAATAGTTTATCACTCAGAAACTTTTGACTTTAAAGAAGCGGCAAAAAGAGAAAATGCGAATATTCCCCGTGGCAAATTTATAGTCAGGTATGATATTCCTGTTTATCCTGATTCGCTTGCCTGGGTAAGAGATTTCGCTTATTCTTATAATGAGCCGATGGCAAAGCAGTATTTCAGTCATCCTGCATTTGGAAATTATCCTGTAGTTGGTGTTACCTGGAAACAGGCAACTGCTTTTTGCGAATGGCGGAGCAGGTATCTTAATGCATTCCTGGAAAGCAAAAACAGGTCAACGGAATCACCATTCAGGCTTCCTACTGAGGCTCAATGGGAATATGCGGCAAGGGGCGGCAGGTCGCAATCTCCTTATCCATGGGGTGGTCCATATTTACGGAACAGAAAGGGTTGCTTGCTCGCCAACTTCAAGCCAGGACGTGGAAATTATCCCGAAGATGGCGGATTTTACACCGTGCGTGCAGATGCTTATTGGCCAAATGATTTTGGTCTTTATAATATGGCAGGAAATGTTGCCGAGTGGACATCATCATTATATTACGAAGGTGGATATAATTTTCAACACGATATGAATCCTGATATCCGTTATAATGCAAAGGATCAGGATCCTCCACGTATGAAGCGTAAAGTAATTCGTGGCGGAAGCTGGAAAGATGTGGGATATTTTCTGCAAACCAGCACGAGAGCTT
>JBDSPQ010000243.1:0-11942 GCA_039930305.1 Ginsengibacter sp.
TATCAACGCTTAGCAAACAAGGAAAGGCTGATGATGTGGATCAAAACCCGTGTATCCCATGCACATAATTTACCTTTACAAATGCCTTCGAACAAATACAAATTAGATAAATTCAACCAGGAATACAGCCGCTTAAACGAACAGCAAAAACAAGCCGTTGATACCATCGAAGGCCCTGTGATGGTTATCGCCGGGCCGGGCACGGGCAAGACACAAATCCTTTCTGCACGCATCGGAAAAATGTTGCTGGATACGGATACGCAGCCGCAAAATATTCTTTGCCTTACTTATACGGATGCCGGCGTTATCGCCATGCGCAAGCGCATTTTGGAGTTCATTGGCGCTGATGCATACAAAGTGAACATTTATACCTTTCATGCTTTCTGTAATGATGTGATACAGGATAATCTCGGCCTGTTTGAGAAGACAGCACTTGATCCTGTTTCTGATCTCCAGCGTATCGATCTCTTCAAACAACTTATAGACTCATTCCCGAAAAATCACCCGCTGAAACGGTATCGCGGCGATGTGTATTACGAGATCAATAATCTGCAATCATTGTTCAGCACGATGAAGCGCGAAGGATGGACACCAAAGTTTATCAACGAACGCATTGACGAATACATAAAATCTTTGCCGGAGCGCAGTGAATATATTGCCAAGCGTGCCACCGTAAATTTCAAAAAAGGCGATGTGCGTACCGATAAGATTGAAGAGGAAATAGAGCGTATGGAAAAACTTCGTGCTGCTGTAAATGAGTTCGATAATTTTCAACAACTAATGCGCAAAAACAATTTGTATGATTTTGATGATATGATCAATTGGGTGATAAAAGCCTTTGAGGAAAATCGGAATTTATTATTGCGTTACCAGGAACAATTTTTATATATGCTGGTGGATGAATACCAGGATACGAGCGGCACGCAAAATCGTTTGGTAGAACTGCTCATCAACTATTGGGATAATCCCAATGTATTTGTGGTGGGCGATGATGACCAAAGCATTTACCGTTTCCAGGGAGCCAACGTGGAGAACATGCTGGGCTTTGCCAACAGTTATAAAAATGACTTACTAACGGTGGTGCTTACCCATAATTATCGTTCTGTTCAATCTATACTTGATGTCTCCAAAACCATCATTGATAAAAACAACGAGCGTCTTATAAACCAGGTGGAAGGTTTGAGCAAAGACCTGCTATCATCTAACTTAAAAATCAAACACCTTACACACAAACCGATCATTCATAATTATGAAACGCAACGACAGGAAATGATTGGCATTACGCAACAGGTTGAAAAGATTTTAGCCCAGGGTATCGATCCGAAACGTATCGGGATTATCTATAAAGAAAATAAATATGGCGAAGAGCTGGTCCAATATTTTAAGCTGCTTAAAATTCCTTATTACAGCAAACGCAGTTTAAATATTCTCCACATTCCGTTTGCAAAAAAGATCGTTTCCATGTTGAGGTATCTTGCTACTGAGCATGATATTCCTTATAGCGGCGATGAATTGCTTTTCGAGATGTTGCACTATGATTGGTTCAACATTCCGCCGATAGAGATTGCAAGAGTGAGCATTGAAGTGGCGGATAAACATTTTACAAAAGATAAAACTTCTATAAGAAAACTATTGGTTGAAAGAAGCAAGCAACCCGTGCGTGACTTGTTTACGCAAAGCATGAATGCTGGCCTGAAGAAAGCAAGTGAAGCGATGGAAAGTTTGATTTCAAAAGTTCCGAACCTGACCTTGCAGGGTTTGTTTGAATGCGTAGTTCGCGAGGCCGGTGTGCTAATCTATGTGATGAAGAACGATGAAAAGATATGGCTCCTGCAGGTGCTTACTGGTTTATTTGATTTTATAAAAGAAGAAACGCACCGCAATCCTAATCTTGATCTGAAGCAGTTGATCAAGCTCTTTGACCTGATGCAAAGCGAGAAACTTTCATTGCCTTTAATTGAAGTAAGTGGCAGTGAAAAGGGTGTAAATTTATTAACGGCCCATGGCTCAAAAGGGCTGGAGTATGAATACGTTTTCTTTGCAGGTGCCAACTCAGGTTTATGGGAAAAGAAACGCAAGCCTTCCGGTGGTTACAGGTTCCCGGATAATATTTTTTCTTCTCTTTCCAGTGGAGAAAGCCAGGGTGAGGATGAAGAATTGCGCAGGCTTTTCTATGTTGCTCTTACACGTGCAGAGCAAAACTTGTTTATCTCCTATTGTTGTTTTAAAAATGATGGAAAAGAACAGGAGCCATCCATGTTCATTGCAGAAATTTTAGATATGCATGAACTGCAAACAGAAAAAGTTTTTATTGATGAAGCGACGGAAGCGCAGTTTCAAATATTGCAATTGCAAAATGATCACCAGCCCGAGATTGAAAAAATTGAGAAAGAATACATCACCAGTTTGCTGGAAAGATTTGTGATGAATGTAACTGCATTGAACAACTATCTCAAATGCCCGCTTGAATTTTATTTTAAAAATCTTATTCGTATCCCATCACCAAAAAATGAAGCGACGGAGTTTGGTTCCTCGGTGCATTACGCGTTAGAACAGTTCTTTAGAAAGATGCAGGAGAACAACAATGTTTTTCCACCCAAAGAAGAATTTATTAAAGACTTTACCTGGTACATGCATCGCCACCGCGAAAGCTTTACCAAAGAACAATATGACAGAAGGCTTGAATATGGCGGAGAGGTGCTCACCAATTATTATGAAAAATATATTCATAGTTTCAATAAGATTGTTGCACTTGAAAGAAATATAAAAGGCGTGGTAGTAAATGGTGTGCCGTTGAAAGGTAAACTGGATAAGCTTGAATTTAATGGCAAGGAAGTGAATGTAGTGGATTATAAAACCGGGAATGTTGACAATGCAAAGGATAAACTGAAGCCACCGCAGGAAAAAATTCCCAATGGCGGTGATTACTGGCGGCAGGCTGTGTTCTATAAAATTTTATTAGATAATCACAACCGCGACTGGGTGGCTGTAAGCAGTGAATTCGATTTTATTGAGCCGGATAAAAAGAAAATTTATCGCAAGGAAAAAATCTATATAAATCCCGAAGACATCACAACCGTGAAGCAACAAATAAAAATGGCATGGGATAGAATACAGTCGCATGATTTTTATACCGGTTGCGGTAAACCCGATTGCCACTTGTGCGAGTTTGTAAAAACCAATAACATGGCGATCGCCTTACATGAAATTCCGGAAGAAGCAGAGCAGGAGATTTAGAAGTATTTTAGGAGGAATAAAAATCATTATCGGCTCAAAGCTATTATGTTTGCTTTCTCTAAATGAAACTGAAAACTCTTCTTGCACTCGCGGTAGCAGCGTTTCTTATTTACATCCTGTCTGTCATTGGCAGCGGTTGTGCGCAGATAGGTGCGCCTACTGGCGGACCCAGAGATTCCTTACCACCAAATTTACTGGATGCCTCACCTCCTAACCGTACTACCAACTTTAAAGGTGATCGAATTACACTCACCTTCGATGAATATATTTTACTCCAGGATCTTCAAAAAAATCTCCTGGTTTCACCCATCCCGAAAGTTGTTCCAAATATTAACTGGAAGCTGCGGGAGGTTTCTATTAAAATACGCGATACGCTTCAGCCTAACACTACTTATAGTATAGATCTGGGTAACACAATTCAGGACATTAATGAAAACAATTCTTTCCGAAAATTTACTTATGTATTTTCCACCGGTCCTTACATCGATTCGTTAGAATTTTCAGGAAATATTAAACTCGCTGAAACGGGTAAATCTGATAGTACTTTAATCGCCTTGTTGTACAACGACTTGGATGACTCTGCTATACTTAAGAATAAACCGCGATACATCACCCGTCTTGATTCGTCCGGAAATTTTACTTTCAGAAACCTGTCAGGTGGCACATACCACGTGTTTGGCCTGAAGGATGAAAGTGGCCAGAGATACTATAATTCAAAAACTGAGCTTTTTGCTTTTGCAGACAGCGTTGTAGTAATTGATGGTAACACACCGCCGTTAAGTTTATTTGCCTACGCTGAAGATAAGGCGGCGCAGAAAGGCGCGGCAGCAACTTCATCAAAACCTGAAAAGACCTTAAAATATACGTCATCTGTGAGCAGTGGATTACAGGATTTACTAACACCCCTCACGATCACTTCCAATAATAAATTAAAAGATTTTGACAGTACAAAAATAAAGCTTGCTGATACTTTATTCAACGTCTATAATAATGTCTCCGTTTCTATTGATACTTTATATAAGAATATTTCTCTTACGACACCCTGGAAGGAAAATGAAACGTACCTGCTAATTATTCCACCGGATGTTGCCAAAGACAGCCTGGACAATCAACTAAGCTCCGGAGACACTTTGCGTTTTAAAACAAAAAAAGAGGGTGACTATGGCAGTATAAAAATAAATTTCACCAATCTGGAAAAATTTAAAAATCCTGTTTTGCAATTTGTGTCCAACAATGTTGTCGTGAATTCAGCAAGGTTGAATGGAACACAATGGAGCGTTGCGCTTTTCAATCCTGGCGATTATGAGCTGCGCATACTGGAAGATCAAAATGAAAACATTCGCTGGGATCCCGGAAGTTATGAACTGAAAAAGCAACCCGAAAAAGTGTTCAGCCTGCCGCAGCGAATTAATATCAGGGCTAACTGGGAAAATGAAAAAGATTTTGTTTTATAAAAGTATCGCGCCTAAAAGGCTAATATGCTAAGCCTGCCGACTACAAAAAAAGATCTTCAGGATTATCTAGGTTAAAAAATCTTTGTTAAACAACCTTCCTTTTTATTACAAAAACAAATCAGGATAGAGCTTGCTGCCAGGCACTACTGAGTATTTTTCGAAATTTGATATCCCTTCTTCAATTAATACTTCTTCATCAATAAAGCAGTGCCCGGTGCAAACCACTGATGACCGCTTTAAAATATAACAGGCTGCATCAGCAATAATGCCGGGCTTCCGGCTTAGATTGATAAGTTGTTCACCCCCGAGTAAATTTCTAACAGCAGCCGTGGCAATGGTGGTCTTTGGCCATAAACAGTTTGCCGCAATTTTATATTTTTTTAATTCCCCTGCCAGCCCAAGGGCAATCATTGTCATGTTGTATTTGCTCATAGTGTAAGCCAAATGATTCGCAAACCATTTTTTATCAAGATTGATTGGAGGCGATAAGTTAAGAATATGAGGATTAATACTGTTTTTTAGATGCGGAATACAGGCTTTACTCATAAAGAAAGTACCTCTTACATTGATGTCATGCATCAGTCCAAAAGCCTTAGGTTCGGTTTGCTCCATCTTAGATAATGAAATAGCAGATGCATTATTAATAAGGATATCTATCCCTCCAAAAGCCTCAATTGCTTTACTTACAGCATTATTAATTTGATCCTCAAACCGGATATCGCATTGTACAGCTATTGCTTTACCACCCACCTCTTCTATCTCTTCTACCGCACTAAAGATCGTTCCCCCGAGTTTTGGATTTTCTTCCACGGATTTCGCCACAACGATTATATTAGCCCCCTCCCGAGCCATTTGCAAAGCGATAGCTTTACCGATTCCGCGTGATGCCCCGGTAATCAATACCGATTTATTTTCAAAAATCATAATGTATAAAAATTGGAATTGAAAGTAAAGCTAAATACAAAACATAGGCTGGATAGTTGAGAACATACAAAACAAAAAGAAGGCCCCTGTAGAAACAGGGGCCGTTTACCAAAACTAACTGCTTATGAGAAAATTGAATTGTAAATGTTATGTGATCATATATTTCAAATCACATGCCAAAAGTAAAAATATTTTTGTTAAGAAACATTTAATAGCCAGGAAATTCTAAGTTATTTAACCCGAAGACCCAAAAAACAAATGAGGGAAATTATGGTTGGGCCAGTTTTTCCGAATTTTCAGCAAATTGCAGGGCGTCCAGTATTTCCTGCAAATCGCCATTTAGTATCTCATCCAGGTTGTATAAGGTAAGCCCAATACGATGATCTGTTACTCTTGCCTGGGGGAAGTTATAGGTTCGTATTTTGGCTGAGCGGTCACCTGTGCTTACCAGGCTTTTGCGATGACGTGAAATCTCTTCTTCCTGTTTTCTTACCTCTTCTTCGTACAATTTAGTGCGAAGCATTTGCATTGCCTTTTCCCGGTTGCCCAACTGGCTGCGTTCTGTTTGGCATACAATCACCAATCCCGTTGGCAAATGCGTTAACATCACTTTCGTTTCTACTTTGTTTACGTTTTGGCCGCCTGCGCCGCCACTTCGCGCGGTTTCCATTTTCACATCACTCTCCTTTACGTCTACATCTACTTCTTCTGCTTCCGGCATTACGGCTACTGTGGCTGCGCTGGTATGCACGCGGCCACTTCCTTCGGTGTCCGGTACCCGTTGAACCCGATGAACACCGCTTTCAAATTTCAGGATACCATAAACATCCTCTCCGGTCACTTCGATTTGTACCTCTTTATAACCGCCCACTGTTCCTTCATTTTCAGTCAATAGCGCTGTTTTCCATCCCCGTCTCTCACAATATTTAAGGTACATACGCATCAAATCCCCCGCAAAAAGCGATGCTTCATCACCGCCCGTGCCTGCCCGGACTTCTATAATACAATTTTTCTCATCCTGCGGATCTTTTGGAATAAGCATGTTGCGTATTTGCTTTTCTAAAACTTCCTTACTATCCAAAAGCCCAGGGG
The DNA here is from genome assembly GCA_039930305.1 of Ginsengibacter sp. Lineage (GTDB taxonomy): Bacteria > Bacteroidota > Bacteroidia > Chitinophagales > Chitinophagaceae > Ginsengibacter. The sequence goes on from JBDSPQ010000243.1 coordinate 6,708, forward strand.
ACTCTTCTTTGGCAAGATCCCTCATTTCCTGGTCGTCGCTATTAAGCATTTGCCTGTTGAAATCTATATCATCCAGCACTTTTGCATATTGATTTCTCACTGTCACAATCTTTTCCAAACCGCGATATTCTTTGCTGAGTTGCTTATACTTTGAATTATCGCCTACAATTTCCGGATTAGACAGAGCAACCCCCAACTCCTCGAACCTGGCCCTAATTGCTTCCAGTTTTTCTAACATATTTTTTATTTAAAGAAGAATGAAGTGGAACAATAATGTGACAATGCTGATGCAGTCAACACATCATATCTTCGCAGGGTGGCAAAATTAACTTATTAATCGTTCATGAATTATCGAAAATTCTTTCCAACAGCCATCTTCACCGGTAAAAAGATGCTGACAAAAAACAAGGTGCTTATAACGGATCTTGAGGGACGGATAATAGATATAATCATTGACTCCGAAGCTGGAGATGGAGTCGAAATCCTACAGGGAATATTAAGCCCGGGATTTATAAATGCCCACTGCCATTTAGAACTTTCCCATCTTAGAGCCAGAATTCCCCGAAGTACCGGCCTGGCTGATTTTGTCTATAGGGTAATGGGCGAACGAAACACTGGCGAAAATGATGCATCCATTGCGCTGCAGGTGGCCATTGATGAAATGTATAATAACGGGGTAGCAGGTGTTGGAGATATATGTAATACGGATCTTAGCCTGGCGTTCAAGAAAGATCAACGCTTACGTTGCCATAATTTCATCGAAGTTGCCGGTTGGAATCCCGGAATTGCGGAAGAGCGATTTAATAAAGCCAGGAATTTATATAATTTATTTCAAGCACAAGGCCAGGTTGCGTCAATTGTTCCGCACGCGCCCTATTCGCTCTCTTCCCCTTTATGGGAAAAAATTACCCCGTTTTTTGATGGAAAGGTCGTGAGCATTCACAACCAGGAATCGATGGCAGAAGACATGCTTTTTAGAACCGGGGAGGGAGAGATGGTCGAACTGTACCGGAAAATGGATGTGCAAAATATCTCCTTCAAGCCAACCGGAACTTCCAGTTTAAAAAACTATTTTAAAAAGTTAGACAAGGCTGCCTCAATAATACTAGTACACAACACATTTATGCACTTGGATGACCTGGAATTTGCGCTTTCCAATAAAAGTGCCGGTCAGCTATTGTCTTTTTGCCTTTGCCCGCGGGCTAATATGTTTATCGAAAAAGTAATGCCGCCCGTCGGATTATTCTTGGAAAAAAATGTAAACATTGTTCTCGGTACAGATAGCCTTGCTTCTAATACAAGCTTAAGCATATTGGACGAAATTAAGCTCATTTCGAAACACTTTCCGACGATCACTCTCTCAACCTTACTCAGTTGGGCCACCTATAATGGCGCTAAAGCCTTGCACATGGAAGAAGAACTGGGCAGTTTTGAATTGGGCAAAAAGCCTGGGTTAGTCATTATCGAAAACACCAATAGCGAAGCTTTATCGAATGTCGCTTGCGCAAGAAGAATTTTGTAGAATTGAAACTTCTTCAAAAGCAAATCCTTTAGCTTAAGTCCTGGTATTATTCACTTGCCATCATAGTATCTTTGCTAATATGATATTCTCCTCGTCCCTATTGGAAAATGCTGTCAACGAATTTGCAAAATTGCCCGGTATTGGTAAAAAAACCGCCCTAAGACTTGTGCTTCACCTGCTTAAAAAGGAAACTGGTGATGTGAAATTATTCAGTGAATCCATCTTGAGAATGCGTGAGGACATTCGTTTTTGTAAAACGTGTCATAATATCGCCGATAAGGAACTTTGTAAAATATGCAGCAACAGATCACGTAACCTGTCAGTAATATGTGTAGTTGAAAGCATCAGGGATGTGATAGCCATAGAAAGCACTCAACAGTTTAACGGTTTATATCATGTGCTTGGTGGTATCATATCTCCCCTTGATGGCATTGGGCCAGACATGCTGCAAATAGATTCACTTCTTGCAAGGATTAAGGAGGAAGAGACGGAAGAGCTAATCTTTGCTCTGAGCCCTAACATCCAGGGCGACACAACCATCTATTACATAAGCAAAAGATTAAAAGATGTCCCTCTCAAGATAACCACCATTGCCCGTGGCATTGCTTTCGGGGGAGAACTTGAATATGCCGATGAAATGACGCTGGCCCGAAGTATCTCAAACAGGATTACAGTGGACAACTATATCTCCAATAACTTTTAATTCTGTTTATCGCGTAATTCGTTTCTTATTGAAAGAGCTTTGAGAGTTTTTGCCTCTATAGTATTATTAATTACCTTACAGGCATTAATCTAAATTTTGTCCCTTGAGTAATAGTTTCCGAGATTTAAAACCCGTGGTCGGGTTCAGTTCAGGTGATTTGAATGGAATTGGGCCGGAATTGATCATTAAAACACTTTCAGATAATCGCCTGTTAGATTTTTGCGTCCCACTTATTTTTGCTAATAATAAGGTTCTTAATTTTTACAGAAAGGGAATCCCTGATACCAATTTTAGTTTTTCAAGTGTGAAAGATCTCAGTAAATTAAATCCAAGGCAGGTAAACTTGTTAAATTGCTGGGAGGAAGATATAAACGTAGAGCCCGGTGTATTAAACGACGCAGGGGGGAAATATGCCGGCATTAGTCTTTTATCCGCCGCACAGGCTTTAAAGGACGGCGTTATTCAAATACTGGTCACTGCTCCTGTACACAAGAAGAACATTCAAAGCCCGGAGTTTTCATATACGGGCCATACACCGTTTTTGCAGGAATTTTTTGGGATCAATGATGTACTAATGTTAATGGTTTCTGGTAATTTCAGGGTTGGGCTGGTAAGTGAGCATGTACCTGTGAAAGAAATACATAATTACATTACAAGGGAACGCATTGTAAGCAAATTGAACATATTACATGCTTCTTTAAAAAAAGATTTTGATATAGAAAGACCTAAAATTGCGGTGTTGGGCCTAAACCCTCATGCGGGCGATGATGGGCTTGTTGGAACAGAGGAAGTTGAGATTATACGTCCGGCGGTTAAAGAAGCCAAACAACATAATATGCTGGTATCCGGACCCTTCAGCGCAGATGCCTTTTTTGCGCGCGGATACCATAACAAATTCGATGCTGTACTGGCTATGTATCATGACCAGGGATTGATTCCTTTTAAATCGCTTTGTATGGCAGAAGGCATTAACTTTACGGCAGGTTTACCAACAATACGTACGAGTCCGGACCACGGTACTGCTTTTGATATTGCCGGTAAAAACATAGCTGATATCTCTTCTTTCACTGCAGCAATTTTCGCAGGTATAGACATCTTGAATAACCGCCTCCAATTTGATGAAAACCGAAAAAATCCTATAAATAAAATGGGAGCTGCTGTAGTAGCCAGCGCCGCAGATGAAAAAATCCAGGAATAAGGTACACACCATTGCAAAAAAGTAATAAGTGTACTAACTTATCGTTATCTCTTATATCAATGCAAAAATCATTTATTAGGTATTGCAGATCCTGTAACTGTATTATTAAAAATAAGTTACATATTTTATCTGATTCTGTTTTTGCTTGGAACTTAATTATACTTTTGTAAACACTATTGCTTATTTAATCTTTAGGCATGGATAACATCTTATTAAGCGGGGGATTGGCGTTTATAATTACATTTTTTTCCATTCCTGTAATTATTGAAGTAGCCACTGAAAAAAACTTCTTCGATGAACCGGACGAGCGAAAAGTCCATAAAGCCGTAATACCAACTTTGGGCGGCCTGGGTATATTCGCCGGATTCATTGTTGCTACCTTGTTAGGAGTTCCTTCAGACAGCTCTTCCGTGTTGCAATATTTTATCGCCGCAATCATGGTGATATTTTTCCTGGGCATTAAGGACGATATTCTAATTTTATCTGCTACTAAAAAATTTATCGGTCAACTTGTTGCTGCCGCAATCGTAATTAAATTCGGTGGTGTACAAATCACTAACATGCATGGATTTTTAGGACTTTATGAAATTCCACACACAGCCAGCATTCTTTTAAGCCTGTTTACCATCGTAGTGATTACAAATTCATTCAATCTTATCGATGGTGTAGATGGACTTGCCGGCTCTTTAGGCTTGCTCACTTCTTTTATTTTTGGAATTTATTTTTTGCTTACTTCACAAATAATGTATGCAGTGATGGCCTTTTCACTTTCGGGAAGCCTCGTAGCATTTTTAATATATAATTATTCTCCTGCCAAAATATTTATGGGTGATACAGGATCCTTATTAATTGGCCTGCTCAATTCAGTATTTGTCATAAAATTTATCGCTGTTTCTTCTGATCCTTCATTTGGCTATTTTATAGAATCGGCTCCGGCGATGGGATTTGCTATACTGATGGTGCCCTTATTTGACACATTGCGTGTCGTTAGCCTGCGCATTGTACATAGGCGCTCGCCGTTTTGGCCAGACAGAAATCACATTCACCATTTTCTTCTTGACCTGGGCATGAGTCATAAAATGATATCATTTGCCTGTGTAGTTACAAACATACTTTTTATCGCCCTCGCTTATTCGCTGCGCTCTTTTGGTACAACCGCTGTTATCTCAGCACTAGCGGGCACTTCTATTTGCCTTGTAACGATTATTTATTATAAAAGACCAAAGTCGGCCCCAATCGGATTTCCTGGCAGAAATGGAAAGAGTGCTATTATCAAATCGCATAAAATACTGTCATTAGCAGGGGAGCCTATAGAGCAAGATTAACATCTTTCATATTTTCCCGCTTTCCATAATTTTGTTTCCCCTTGAAACATGTTTAATATTGCAGAATTTTCAATCAATACATTGACTTCATGACAGACGACCTCGTGGAAATTTTAGAGAGCAGCACATCTTTAATGAATAAGGCAATTGATCACCTGGAAACTGAACTCACCCGCATAAGGGCTGGTAAAGCAACACCAAATATATTAGATGGACTCGTGGTTGATTATTATGGCAACCCCACACCTATAAACCAGGTTGGCAATATTAGTGTAATGGATGCCCGGACACTGACCATCCAACCATGGGAAAAAAATATGCTTCAACCGATTGAAAGATCCATTATTGCGGCGAATATTGGGATCAATCCTCAGAACGACGGAAACATCATAAGATTATTTCTACCGCCCCTTACTGAAGAAAGACGTAAAGAGTTAGTAAAGCGAAGCAATGGGGAAGGGGAAAACGCTAAAATAGCTATTAGAAA
>JBDSPQ010000244.1:0-3320 GCA_039930305.1 Ginsengibacter sp.
ACGCTTTCGGCCCCAACATCGCAACTTTTTTTAATTCTTCGCGGCTTTTGAAACCACCGTTTTTTGTACGATACTCTACTACATTCTTTGCCACCGTTGCACTAAGGCCGGAAACATAAGTGAGCAAATGTTTGCTGGCTGTATTCAAATCAACACCTACAAAATTTACACAGCTTTCTACCACCTGGTCCAGGGCTTCATTCAACCGCGTTTGGTTTACATCGTGCTGGTACTGTCCGACTCCGATGCTTTTCGCATCGATCTTAACCAGTTCGCTTAAAGGGTCTAATAAACGACGGCCAATGCTGATTGCGCCACGTACGGTTACATCCTCATTGGGAAATTCTTCTCTCGCGGCTTCACTTGCTGAATAGATTGAGGCGCCGCTTTCATTCACCATGAAGATAGAAACAGGGCTTCCGAAATCAATACTGCGCAAGAGATGTTCTGTTTCTTTACCGGCTGTTCCGTTACCATATCCGATAGCCTCTATACTATATGCAGCAACTAATTCTTTAATGGATTGCACCGCGCCATTCCAATCGTTCTGTGGCGCATGCGGAAAAATGGTGTTGTACTTCAGAAAAGAGCCGTATTCGTCCAGGCACACCACCTTACAACCTGAGCGAAAACCCGGATCGATCGCCATGATTCTTTTCTCACCAAGAGGAGCGGCAAGTAGCAATTGGCGCAGGTTCTCTGAAAACACACGAATAGCTTCTTCGTCTGCTTTTGTTTTCGCGGCCATGCGAAATTCTGTTTCAATGGAGGGTTTTAATAAACGGCTGAAGGAATCTTCAACGGCTAATGCAACCTGCCGGGACGAGCTATTAGAGGCCGTCAGAAATTTTTCCTTAAGGGTTTCTATTGCTTTTTCTTTTTCAATGTTAATATCCATCACCAGGAAACCTTCTTTCTCGCCGCGGCGAATGGCGAGAATACGATGAGAAGGACTTTTGGCTAGCGGTTCTTCGTATTCGAAATAATCGCGGTACTTCTGCGCTTCGGTTTCTTCTTTTTTGCCTGTCAGGACTTTTGATACCAACATGCCTCCCCGGCTGAATAATTTCCGTATAATATTTCGTGCCTGTTCATCCTCCGCAATCCATTCAGCCATAATGTCTCTCGCGCCTTGCAAAGCATCCTGCCCGTCTTTTACCTGCTCAGTTATATATTTATCAGCTTCCTCCACGGCATTAATATTTTCCTGGCCGAATAGCAGGACAGCCAGCTGTTTAAGGCCTTTTTCTATCGCCATGGAAGCTCTTGTTTTGCGCTTCAGCTTATAAGGCAGATAAATATCTTCCAGTTCGGTGGCATTTACACAGTCATCAATCCGCCTTTTTAGTTCGGCCGCAAGTTTGCCTGTTTCTTCTATTGTTTTTAAAACCGTTTCTTTTCTTTTTTGAAGTTCATTAAAATATTGTACCTGGTTTATAACGTTGCTAATAACGACTTCATCCAGGTTGCCAGTAGCTTCTTTGCGGTAGCGGGCAATAAATGGGATTGTGGATCCTTGTGTATGCAAATCGTAAATGCTGTTTACCTGTTTCAATGACAGGTTTAGTTCTGTAGCAATTTTACTCGAATATTTCAGCTCCATAGGTTTTTTTATTGGGGAGCAAATGTAAGTGCTGTGTAAGGTAAAAAAAATTGTTTGTTATATAAAAGGACCATTATACTTTTCGGGCTTTGGGGAAGCAATCGTGAACGTATCTATATATAAATGAAAATATATTAAGCCACCTGGCGGGCTGAAAACGTTAATAAATTGGGACTGCACTTTTTTTCGTAAGTTGTATTTATGTTGCGCAGTAAATTATTTTCTATTTCTAATATAAATATTAAAGCAAGCCTGCATCTAATTAACTTTAGGATTAAGTACTATTATTGGATATTCATTTCACCATTATATGAACCAGCAACTTTTTGAATCAGTAGATCAATACATCAGCAATCTTTTTCATGATGAAGATGATTGCCTTCGCGCTACTGAACAATCAATCATCGAATCGGGTATTCCGCAAATTAGTATTTCCCCAAACCAGGGGAAATTTTTGCAAATACTTGCGAAGCTCTGTAATGCAAATAACATTTTGGAAATAGGAACGCTTGGCGGGTACAGCACTATTTGGATGGCCAGAGCGTTGGGTGAAAGCGGAAAAATTATAACCCTTGAGATAGACGAAAAGCATGCTGTAGTAGCCCGTCAAAACTTTGAGCGTTGCGGGCTTTTATCGAAGATTGACATTCGTTTAGGCAAGGCAATTGAGATATTGCCGCAACTGGACGCGGAAGGAGTTGCGCCGTTTGACATGATTTTTATCGATGCCGATAAGCCTCCCTATACTGAATATTTTCAGTGGGCTTTAAAACTATCAAGACCGGGCACTTTAATTATTGCCGATAATGTTATCAGGGAAGGAAAGATTTTATTAGAAGAAAGCCCGGATGAAATGGTTGCCGGGGTAAAACGGTTTAATAAATTTCTATCAGAGTGTTCAGAAGTAGATGCGACAATATTCCAGACAGTTGGCGCGAAGGAACATGATGGTATGGCAATCGCGATGGTAAAGTGACTTACAGCTTTTACATTCACGGTAACTATATTTTGTCGACCCGGTTCAATAGCAGGCCAAATGCAACAGGAGGGCATGAAGTAATTTTCTTATATCTTCCAAATAAAAATGTACAAGTTTTTAGTCGGAATTGTATAGGCTGTTTGGTTTTACTCCAAAACCCGATATCCTGCTTCAATAAATTCATAATCCGTTATCTTCGAAAAAAACTATATGGAATATACAGTAATAAAAAAAACAAGCTCTGCCGAACTTGCCGAGGAAGTGAACCTTTGGATCGGGAGGGGATGGAAACCCACCGGCGGAATTTCCATTGCCTTTGGACGCATAAAAAATGAAACTGGTTCCAAAAGCTGGACCGAGGTATTGTTTCATGCACAGGCCATGGTAAAAGAATAGAGGAGTGTGATTTACTATATTAATTTTTAAGTTCCCTTTATAGCATTCATTTTTAAAATTCACTTTAATATGAGAAAATACTTCCTTTTGTCCTTGCTCGCAATCTTTAGTTTTCAAGAAAATTTATTTCCGCAAAAAGCATTAGACAGCCTTTTGCCTGTTCGTGGATTTTGCATTGGTGCACCTAAGCCCCGGGATGTAGATAATTTTACAAAATTTATTGAAGAAGAGTTGGCTACGCGACACGTAAATACGTTAATAGTGAGAGTTGACTATCGGTACCAGTTTAAGAGCCACCCGGAACTAATTGATAGTGTTGCGTTGAGCAGTGAGGACATAAAA
>JBDSPQ010000245.1:0-3554 GCA_039930305.1 Ginsengibacter sp.
AATACCATCCGAGGAGCGGTGGCGAGCTGGGCAAAAACACTTGCCAATGAAACCGGGGAATTTGGGATAACCGTAAACAATGTGTTGCCGGGGTACACACGGACGGCCCGGTACGACTCGATCGTGAAAAATAAGATGGGCGCGAACGATAAAACAGAAGCAGAAGTAGAAGCCGCATTTATTCTGGAAATACCGCTGAAAAGAATTGGCCGGCCCGAAGAGTTTGGTGCTGCTGTGGCATTTTTATGTACACCGGCGGCTGGGTATATCAGCGGAATTAACCTGCCTGTAGATGGTGGAAAACTTGGCTGTTTGTAGATAATTTAAAAAACACCCCATAAGGTGCATTTTTGTATTTTCGCGACATTATTAATTAAAACAATCAAACATGAAATTCACTAAAACCATCTTTGCGTTTTTGTTTTTTGCAGTACTTGCAATTAATGGATGCGCTCCCAAAGATTCTGAAGTACAAACAAATGCACAGGAAAAGATACAGGCAGTGCCTGATGCGTCGGCCGTCTCCGTATCTGTCGCAGATGGCGTTGCTACGCTCTCCGGGGAAGTAAAAGATGCTGCGACAAAAGACCAGGCAGGTGAAGCTGCCAAGGGCGCCAAAGGTGTAAAATCTGTAGTTAATAACCTGACAATTGCTCCACCGCCGGCACCAGTTGCCGTAGATAATGATGCGAGCCTTATCCAGGGTGTTACTGACGCTACAAAGGACTTTCCGACTGTTGCTGCCAGTGTCGCTAACGGAGAAATTACTTTAATGGGATCAATCGAACGCTCGAAGCTTCAAACGTTGATGCAATCGCTTAATTCATTGAATCCGAAAAAAATCAATAACCAGTTAACTATTAAATAAAATACTATGGCACTCCAGGATAAATACAAGCAATTAATAGATGCTGCTTCCGCTGACGGAATTAGTAACCTGCAGGTAAGAGAACAAAATAATGTGCTGTATATAGATGGCACCGCTCCGGACGGAGCTACAAAAGATAAGCTTTGGGATATCTATAACAAGATTGATCCCGATTTTCGTGCAGCCGATGTAGTTATGAACGTAGATGTGGCTGCTTCCGGCGGATCTAAAGTAAAAGTAACGACGGAAACAAGTAACCTGAATATTCGTAAAGGACCAGGTACAGACCAGCCCATCGTTGGCAAGGCCGCTCATAATGAAATTATCACACTCATCAGTAAAACCAATGATCAATGGTGGCTGGTGAAGACAGATGCCGGCGAGGAAGGGTATGCTTATGCCCAATACCTGTCTCCGCAATAATGTTTATATGTAAGAAAAAAAGACCGCGGTAATTTTTTATCGCGGTTTTTTTATAATTCAGAATGCGCTTTTATGAAATCGCTGACGAGGTAGCTGATTAATTTACCCGTATATTGATCTGTTTCTCCATTTTCAAGCTTCGAAGCTCCTTCAGAAATATGCAGGTAAGCCACTTTAGCATCAGTGGCTACGAAATGCAGGTATTGCCTTGCCTGAAGGGCTGTAATTCCACATGGAGTTTTTGCGCTCGACAAAACATGTTCAATACTATCCATGTCGAGTTCGATGCCGGTATATTCGTCTTCTGTAAAGCCGGTCGCGTAAGATACTGCCTGAATAAAGTTTCGCTTCTCAAATAAAAAAATTTCTTCGTAGGTAATTGCAGCCATAAATGGGTTGTTGATAATGTCCATCCAGGTACTTTGTTGCAGGTAGTTTTCATGAATGCACACCATACAATACTTCTTTAAATAGCCATCGTCGTCTGCATACCTAAAGGCATTCCCGCTGTGACGGCCTTCAAGCGGGCGGTAGTCAGCATGCGTATCCATATTGATGCAGTTTATTTGAGCCAGTGGTATTTTCTCGGCTTTAAAAAGCCCTTTTGCGGCACCTTTTATCGCAGGGTAAGCGTTGTTATGGCCTCCGCCAATGATAATTGGAATTTTGCCTTCCTGGGTAATGAGTTGTATGAGACTCTCTACTTCGTCATCGATCATATTTACGGCATGCCGGCAGGCGGCTATTTTTTCTTCCTCACTCGTAGCGTTTGTGTTAATCAATTTCCTGACGTTGATAAAATCAAAATGACCGGCGAGTAGTATGTCATTACCGGGCATAAAATCATTACTTTGAATGTTTAAAAACGATTGTAAAAAAGACATCCAGGCAGACTCCGTTCCGCCGATGCCGGCATTGGCTTTTACGCCAATATCTTCGGGAATACCTACAATAACGTAACGGGCAGAGGTCGTTTTTATCGCTTCCTGCACGGAAGCATTATCTACGGATTGAATCACTTCCCCAAGCTTGGTCTCAAACTTACGTATTTGGGTAAACGAAAGAATGTCCGCCTTGGAGCATGCCTGGAAATTTGGGTGCATAGTTTTTATTTTGTGTGTACAAGTGCGTATTACTCATCTATAAAAATGATCCGTTTATCATTACTTTGTCTATTTCATTTCTCCCGAAAGAATAAGGAAGGTATGCAAGGGATGGGACAGGATTTGTAAAAATTAAATTTGCTCTCTTGCCTTTCGCAATACTACCTGCCTCATTTTGTATTTCCATCGCGCAGGCGCCATTGAACGTCGCGGCGTTTATGGCTTCTTCCGGCAGCAGTGTCATTTGAATGCACGCCAGGGAAACTACAAAATTCATGTTCCCTGATGGCGACGACCCCGGATTGAAATCCGAAGCAAGTGCAATGGCTGCACCAGCTTCCAAGAGCTGCCGTGCCGGCGCATATTGCATACGCAAAAAAAATGATGCGGTGGGCAGTAACGTCGAAGCGCCCTCGAACAATCCAAGCATTTCAATATCTTTTTCATCGAGATTTTCAAGATGATCAAGAGAAAGAGCCTTCAGTTGAATGCCGGATTCCACGCCCCCGATACTGTTTAATTGATTAACATGGAGCTTAGGCTTCATATTATATCTGCTGGCCTCTTTGCAAATTATTTCCATTTCACCTGGGGAAAAAAATCCCGTTTCACAAAAGACGTCTATGTAGTCAGCCAAATTTTCCGCTGCAATTGCAGGGAGCATTTCGTTTAATAAAACATCTATATAGCCATCGTGTTTATCTTGAAATGCCGGCGGAAAAGCATGTGCACCCAGGAAGGTCGATTTGATTAGAAGGCTACTTTTTTCTTTAAGCTTTTTTATTACGCGCAGCATCTTAAGCTCACTCTCTAACGTCAAACCATAGCCGCTTTTTATTTCTATAGCACCAGTGCCAAGCCCGGCTACGTCCATTAGCCGCTTCCATGCTTCTACGAACAGAAAATCTTCCGAGGCTTCACTTAATTTCTTTGCTGATTGCAATATACCTCCGCCGGCGGCCGCAATTTCTGCGTAGCTGCGCCCTTTTATTTTGCCTACAAATTCCTGCTCCCGTGGTTCCGCGAAAATAAGATGTGTATGGCTATCGCACCAGGCAGGTAACACGCAGCAATTGTCTTTTAAAACAACACGTGGCGAAGACGCATACTTGAATTGCTCCATAGGGCCGTATTCTGCAATAACTCCATCCTCCACTACA
>JBDSPQ010000246.1:0-2742 GCA_039930305.1 Ginsengibacter sp.
GATAAAACAAAAGTGCCAAGCCTTTTTCAATCAGTAGATGCAACGGTTGGAATTAAATTTACCCTGGACAGAATAATCAGGAAGAAAACAAGCAAAAAAAGCTTCAGCGCTAATGATGGCATGAAAAAAGCGAAGACCGGTGGTGATGATGCTGTTGATGCAACGACCTATTTGAATGTGTGGGCGTGCAATTTGGGAAGCGGTCTATTAGGCTACGCTCAATTTCCTGGCGGAAGTACAGCCACTGACGGTGTAGTCATTTTATATAGTGCCTTTGGCCGTACGGGGACGCTTATTTCCAAATATGATCTGGGACGTACAGCAACGCACGAGGTTGGACATTGGCTAAACCTGCGGCACATCTGGGGAGATGCTAACTGCGGTAATGACCTTGTAAACGATACTCCTGTTGCTAATACTGCAAACTATAGTTGCCCTTCTTATCCTCACCTAAGCACATGCTCAGGTAGTCCGACGGAAATGACAATGAACTACATGGATTATACTGATGATGCATGTATGTATATGTTCAGCAACGGGCAGAAAGACCGGATCAGCGCAGTGTTCGCACCGGGAGGTCCAAGGGCTAAGATGGCTTTGTAATTTCACAATACTTTTTATAAAAAAGCTGCCCTCACGTGGGCAGTTTTTTTTAATGCTTTTTTTTCCAAACAATTAAGGCTCTTTTCCCGAGAATTATTCTGTACGGAGGAACCGCACAGGATTAGCTACCACAGCCTTTTCAGAAACCGCCATTAAATATTGATTTATGAAATGCTTATTTCATCTAATTTTAAATTGGTAGAAATTGTCTAAGTATTTGTAATTATTAAATGATCACCCGGGTAAAAATATGTTGTATAAGTTCTCACGAAGAAGCCGGGATGGCAATAAAGTACGGAGCATCCGCTTTAGGACTTGTAGGGAATATGCCAAGTGGGCCCGGAGTAGTTTCCGACGAATTGATCTACGCCATCTCACAAACAGTGCCGCCGTCCATTTCCACTTTTATGCTCACGAGTGAAACGGTTCCCGAAGAAATTATCGCGCATCATCGACGAACATTTACGAATACAATTCAAATTGTGGACTCATTAAATCATAGTGGTTATAAAATTCTCAGGAAAGCGTTGCCTGCTGTAAAAATTGTGCAGGTAATTCACGTAACTGATGAAAGCTCAATAGACGATGCGCTTGAAATCGCAGAGATGACAGATGCACTGCTTCTGGACAGTGGCAATCCTAAACTGCAGGTAAAGGAACTCGGCGGCACCGGCCGTGTTCATAATTGGCAAATTAGCAGAAGGATTGTGGCACAGTCCGGGGTTCCCGTTTTTCTTGCCGGCGGGTTGAAGCCTGAAAATGTAAAGGCGGCAATTGAAACAGTTCAACCTTTCGGTGTGGATGTATGCAGTGGTGTAAGAACAGCCAATCAACTTGACCCTTACAAACTCGAAAAATTTTTTGAACAAATATTTAAATGATAACCCCGGTGGTGTACCTCGCGAAACATTTCAGGAAATGATGACGAAGTTAAAGCATGACCGTATTGGCTTCCTGGAAGATTTTGGAAAAACGTTTTTTGGAATTACTATGGTAAATCATCCGGTAAGTGCCCCGTTATTGCAATATTATCTGAACCTTGGGACCCATGCTTCGGCGAAAGCTACGCAGGATTGCATGGAGGCTTTTGCTTATACAGATTTCACCCACGATATGAAAAACATAAATGTACCCACACTCATTATTCATGGCACCGGTGATAAAACAGTTCTAATAGATGCTACCGCAAGAAGGGCCGCGGAAATGATTTCAGACAGCCGGCTTGTAGAATATGAAGGGTCGCCTCACGGATTATTTTATACAGAAAAAGAAAAACTTAATACTGACCTCGTGGCCTTTATCAAAGAAGACCTTTCTAAAATAATGGCAGGATGAAATACCAGACAGCAGAACCAGCATAAATGTGTAATAGAGATAAATACAACAATCAGGAATAAAGCCCGGTTTACCGGGTTTTATTTTGGCATACGTTGAAATAAAATGCCTGGGAATAAAAATGAAATTTCAACCGGGATCATTCACACAGTTTGATCGCGTTAGTTGACAGAGTGCTGAATTGGATTTTATTTACTTTTGAAGCATCATTATAATAAAGTATCAGAATACCGTAGGCCGTCTGAAAAGCATCCCACTTTATATCTTTTATTTGAGGGTGGCCAAGCAATTTAAATAAATTGTCTCTCGCAGCGCCCATAATGGGAATACTTAACTTGCCTTTGAAATCTGGACCTATTTCTATATAATCACGATCAGTATAAAAATATACGTCCTTGTCTTTATAAAAAACTCCGCCTCCACATTTTGCGGAAGAGCCATCTGCTTCGAAGCTGGTAAAGCATGGTAGATTTAGCTTTATTTGTCCGACTGTCGAATTGGGAAGCAGTGTATTGTTTACAATACCGTCAAGCAAATCTATGTTAACGTCGGGGCACCGGGTAGTAGCTTTAAGCTGTGCACTGGCGGTATTGAACAAAACAAGGGAGAAAACGGAAATAAAAATTGATTTCATGTTACCAAGTAGGTTTAATGAGGAAATTAGTTGCAGCAGCAATTAAGTACGCAAATTTCCTGCTAAAGTTTGATTTTCTTAATTTATTCCGGAGTTAAAAAAAATAAGTGTTACATAACCAGGCAGGTTCCGTTGCGGCTTCATAGATGACCAAAAAAATTATTCAAAAA
>JBDSPQ010000247.1:0-3271 GCA_039930305.1 Ginsengibacter sp.
ACTCTTCAATGTAGATCCATCGTGTGAATATACCGCCATACACTTAGTATCACGTGTGGAAAGAAGATAAATATCGTGCGTCACCGGGTGCACTGCAATGGCCGATGGGTTGAATTCCGGGTCTTTACTGGTTATCTTCGAAAAATCTTTTTCACGAATTAAAAAATAGGGCTTTTTATTGAGGATGTTAGAGCTCACATCAAAATCATATACGGCCCTTGTGGATTTATCGGCATCCTTTATTCCAGGATCTTCTTTACAGGCAAGCAATAATTTATTTGATGTCGGGTCGTAACATAAACCCTCAGTATTATTTTCTTTTTTTAAAAAAGTTTTGATCTTTTCCGTTTGAGGATTAGGGCTATTCCAGTCCTTTATTTTAAACAGGCTTCCGTGGCTCCACAGCGCGTACACCACGTTATCGACAATTGTTACATCTTCAATATCCAATTTGTCCTTTTCTGTGTTTGTAAACGGAATTGTTTTTTCAAGAATGGCCTTGTCTCCATCAATTTTTATAAGATATAAATTGGGGTTCAGGTCTTCTATCAGAATCAAATGATCTTTGTCTACCCAGGTATTTCCGGACACTTCTATCAGTTGTTCCGGTAGCTTCCACGAATGGCTGGAACTTGCCAGGTCATACTGATAGTCTGCTTCGTCTGCCGCAGTCGTAGAAGCGACTTTTGCTGATTGTCCTGAAACATCTATAATAACGGGATCTTTTTCTCCCGGTTGATTATTTGAGTGACAGCCCAGAAAAAAAAGGATGCTGAAAAAGAATTCCGAGTGCAGGTATTTCATAGGGAAGTAGATAAGAAATTATTTAATAAAGTTATATAGTTATAGACACGCTGTTATATTTCGTCCATTAAATACATCTAACATAAATAAAGCCAAATAGTCAATTTTCCACGAACGTATAAAGTTGATTAATTTTATAAAAATGATTTTTTAACCCTAAACGTAAACACCATGTTACGCAGTCTAAATAGTTTGGATGGTTTCATTGTCTCCGCGATTGATGGTGAAATTGGTAAAGTGTCGGAATTTTATTTTGATGATACAATGTGGACTGTGCGGTATATGATTGTGAAGACCGGAGGTTGGCTCACCGGGCGAAAAGTGCTGATTGCGCCAGAGGCTTTACTGCATCCGGATTGGAAAAATAGATCTCTGCCTGTAAACCTAACTATGCAACAAGTGAAGGACAGCCCCGATATTGATACAGATAAGCCGGTATCACGGCAGGAAGAAGATGCGCTCTATGCCTATTATCCATGGCAAAACTATTACGACGCCGGGTTATTTGGGGAAAATATCGGGATGATGGGAATGTTTCCTATTCCACCTGCACCGCCTGACGAAATACCGGAGCCAGATGCATCAGCAATTGGCAGGCAACAAGGCGATTCGCATTTGCGCAGCACCCATCGGGTAAAAGGATATCGGATTCACGCCAAAGATGGTGAAATAGGAAAGGTGAGTGATTTTATTTTTGATGAAGATAAATGGGCGATACATTTCCTTGTGATTACTACTGGCTCCTTGTTTTCCCATAAAAAAGTATTGATGTCTCCTGCCTGGATCAAAGAAGTAAAATGGGCGATGAACGAAGTAATAATAAATGTAACAATGGGCGCAATAGAAAACAGCCCGGTGTACGATGAGTCAAAGCCACTGGACGATGATTATAGTACAGACCTACACAATCATTATGGAAAATCCAGCGAGTGATGAGCACAAAAAACCATTTCCCCAATGGAAGAAATGGTTCATCATTTTTGTAAATCCTAATCATTATTGAATCACGCCGCAACCGATCCTGCTTCCGGCGTTGCCTGATGGCTGGGAAGTAAAATCATCGGTTCCGCTATGCACCATAACCGTTCTGTTAAGAATGTTTGTTTTTGCATCACCTCCCAGACTCCACAAATCAGTCTCGAGGCTCATAGTGCCTTTACCACTTCCGTCCAGGGTTACGTTTCCTATATCGCCCGAGTGAAAGCTGCCTGTACCCCATTTTCCATGTTGAGCATTTGTAGGATTCCAATGTCCGCCGGCGGCTTTTCCCATGTCGCCACAATCAGCCATTTCGTGTATGTGAACCGCAACGCTTTTATTAGCCATTTTGGGGATCGTCAGCTCAAGTTCCATTTTTACTTTGCCATTGGCTGCGTCAAATTGAGCGCTGCCGGAAACGGTTGTATCTGCATTTGTGCCGGATAGTTGGGCCATTGCATGTTCCTTCATTGCGTCAGAAGACATATTCATACTGGCATTGGTATCCATATTATCTGAACTCATGGTAGCAGTAGAATCACTTGTAACGGTTGTATCACTACTTCCGTTGCATGCGGCCATGCCGAAAGCCATCATTATTGCGCAAGCAGAAACCTTCAGATGCTGAATTACATTTTTCATTTTAATTTATTATTTATGGTTAAGAAAATGCGAAGTTGTTTTTTTAAAAAAAAGGTATTTGACAAATGGTTAAAAATTTATTTAGTCCGAGACATTGTGATTAGATAAATTTTTTCAGAAATGTAATAAATGTGATATAGAAAAACATTAGGATTAATTTCCACCTTATCCTATTCGCAAATATCATGCGAATCCGTAATCATGTGTCCCTGGGACTTTCATTTTTAAAAAGGGACGGAGGACGAGTATGTTTTTACCCGTTTTTATTTCGCCAAAGCACTCATGATCACCTCATGTTCAAACTGTAAACCATATTTCCGCTTTTAATGGCAAGCCTTTTGAGCAATTTATTTCCCGGATTTATTTTGGGAAAAATTCTCACGTTATAAAACATCAATTATGAAATCGCATGAACTCACTATTTTAGGCGCCATTGGTGCTGCAATCGGAAAAGGGCTTATAGCTGGCGCTGCGGGCACTCTTGCTATTACTGCTTCCCAGATGATCGAGATGAGGATTACCAAAAGAAAACCAAGCGATGCCCCTGTAAAAGCGGTAAAGAAAACATTGCATATACAACCGGAACCCGGCAACAAAGAATCGTTTTCCGATGAAATTCATTGGGTCTATGGCACGTCGTGGGGCGTCTTCCGGGGATTACTATCACTTGTGGGGCTTACCGGCTTTGCTGCTACTACAGCACACATGGCGGCCATTTGGGGAACTGCTATCACGATAGAACCAAAGCTCGATATTGCCCCGCCTGTTACAGAATGGGAACCCAAAGACATTGCCATTGATTTTTTTCACCATGCCATCTATGCCCTCGTGGCGGGTCTTGTATATG
>JBDSPQ010000248.1:0-4898 GCA_039930305.1 Ginsengibacter sp.
CTGCGGCTGATTACCAAATTATTTTTTCGGATACACCCGGTATTATAGAACCAAAATATAAACTGCATGAAAAAATGATGCAGGCAGTAAAGGGAAGCCTTGAAGATGCCGATGTTGCCTTGCTTATAGTAGATATCCGTGAAGATTTTGAAGAAGCAGATGCTATATTTTCGTCCCTGCGGCTCAAGGTACCCGCGCTGGTGATAATCAATAAAATTGACCTGGCTGATGAAAAAACTGTACAAGCTGCAAAAAATTTCTTTTTAGAACAAACTTATTGCAGCGAGGTTGTTATGATTTCTGCTATAAAAAATGCAGGGGTCAATGAGCTTTTAGATAAAATCATTTCTCTGCTTCCCGAGGGCGAGCCATTTTATAGTGACGATAACCTGAGCGACCTTCCTACAAAGTTTTTTGTGGGCGAGATCATACGGGAAAAAATATTCTTCCTTTACCAGGAAGAGATTCCTTACCACGCCACTGTGTTGGTTCAGGAGTTCCAGGAAAAAACTACCCTTACGAAAATATCTGCGGATATTATTTTACAGCGGGAAACACAGAAAGGAATTGTCTTGGGTGAAAAAGGTAAAATGATCAAAGAGTTGGGCACTCTTGCCAGGAAAGATATTGAGGCATTTATTGGGAGAAAAGTTTTCCTGGAACTGTTTGTGAAGGTCCGGCCTAAATGGAGGGACAATGAGATCCATTTGCGCGAATACGGGTATTAGCTGAATACGGCTTAGTAGATTTTTTGCGCTAAAACAAAATTCAAAAAATTAAACAATGAATTCATTTGGAAGAAAATTCCGGGTAAGCATTTTTGGAGAATCACATGGGCCGTTTGTGGGAATAAATATTGATGGATGTCCTCCCGGGATTTCACTTAAGATAGAAGATTTTTTAGAAGATATAGAACGAAGGAAGCCTGGTGCAAAAGGTACGACACCACGGAAAGAGGATGATATTCCCGAATTTATCTCAGGTATTTTTAATGATTCAACCACGGGTGCGCCAATCACTATCCTGTTCAAAAACAGTAATACCAGGAGTGGTGACTATGAAAAACAGAAAGCGATACCGCGGCCGGGCCATGCGGATTTTGTGGCGCATAAAAAATATAAAGGTTTTGAAGATTTCAGGGGCGGCGGGCATTTTAGTGGCAGGCTCACGGTAGCGGTCGTTGCTGCCGGGGTAATTGCGAAGAAGGTAATGCAGACAGTATCGAATTCTAAAAAGGTGCTGCCAAAGGCTCGCATAGTCGAGATAGGAAACGAAAAAGATACAGAGAAAGGTTTACAGAATGCAATAGACCATAAGGATTCCATCGGTGGTATTGTAGAATGTACCGTTATGGGTTTGCCCCTTGGTCTTGGAGAACCTTTCTTTGATTCAGCCGAATCACTCATCAGCCATGCTGTATTTGCTATACCCGCCGTAAAAGGAATAGAGTTTGGAGCAGGCTTTGCTGCCGCAAAAATGTTTGGGAGTGATCATAATGATGCGCTCATTCACCCGGACGGCTCAACAGCCACCAATCATTCAGGCGGAATTGTCGGTGGCATAACGAATGGCAATGATTTAGTATTCAGGATTGCGGTAAAGCCAACTTCGTCTACACCAAAAGAGCAGCAAACGCTAAATGTGGAAAGTGGAAATATTGAGCCATTCTCTGTAAAAGGGCGCCACGACCTGTGTATAGCTTTGCGGGTGCCTGTGGTATTAGAAGCAATAACGGCCATGGTTTTAGCTGACCTTCTGCTGCTCGCAAATTCAGATTAGCATTATAAATGCACGTCTTCAATAAAAAAATATTCCGCCGGCTTTCCTTTTCCTAAATTAATCGACAATATATCGAACCGAATCCACTTCCAGGATGGATGTAAAAACAAGTATTCTTCTGAAGCATTAATCAGGTTCTTCATTTTTTTTCTGGTTACATCCTCTTCAGGATATCCAAACTTTGTTGATCGCCTGGTTTTAATTTCAATAAAGTGAAGCACACCGTTTAAGGAGGCAATTATGTCTACCTCCCAATGACTGTAACGCCAATTGGTATGCAGGATATGAAACCCTTTTTCCGTGAGGTAGGTTAAAGCCAGTTTTTCGCCGAGCGTGCCCGTGGAGTTATGATGTGCCATAATAATGGTAGGTACAATGTAATAAATTATCTGATCAGATAAGATTCCTTTACGATTGATCTTTGGACATGATGGCATCCTGTATTCTCGATTTATCGTATATCATAAAACATACGATCTATGAAAAACATACTCCCGGCATTTTTTTTATTTATATCCATAATATCTTGTGCAAAAAAAAATAACACAGATATGCTGCCCGGAGTGAATCAGGATACCGCAAAAACGTTTCTTGCACTGGGGGATTCTTATACAATTGGGGAATCTCTAAGTGCGGATATCAGATTTCCTGTACAGACTGCAAATCTTTTGCGTCAAAGAGAGTTCGTTATTTCAAATCCTGATATTGTCGCGGTTACCGGATGGACCACAGGTAATCTATTGGATGCACTCAACCAGAATCCACCGGGTAAAACTTATTCAATTGTAACGCTCCTGATCGGTGTAAATAATCAATACCAGGGAAAATCTTTAGAAAATTATAAGTCAGAATTCCAGGAACTTTTAAGCAGGGCTGTGGTGTATGCAGGTAATAATGTGCAACATGTTTTTGTGCTGTCAATTCCAGATTATAGCGTAACGCCCTTTGCCAACAGTCGCGATAAGGCAAAAATTGCCAGGGAAATTGACCGTTTCAATGAAGCAAATAAAAATATTTCGATCAATGCCGGCGTCAATTATATTGATATAACGCCGGTTTCCCGTAATGCCAAAGATGATCCGTCGCTCGTTGCTGATGATGGCCTGCATCCTTCCGGAAAGCAATACCTGGCGTGGAGTCTTCTCCTGTCTGAATCGATTGCTAAGTCATTGAAGTAATTTATCTTTCTACCCGGTACCTGAATACTTCCTTCTCTATATTTGCTGTGCATGAATGGCAATATATTTTCATTGTATAAAAAATCTTATGGTGGTTTGTCACCTGGAACGTGGTGGCTGGCATTAGTAATGCTGGTAAACCGGAGCGGAACGATGGTCGTTCCATTTATGACCATGTACCTTACACAACATAACGGTGTATCCATCGGTATGGCTGGGCTGGTTATGAGTTTGTTTGGGCTCGGCGCAATAACCGGCGCTATTATCGGAGGTAAATTGGTGGACTCAATAGGATACTATTATGTGCAGGTGGTCGCCTTACTCGGTGGCGGAAGCATGTTTATCACCCTCGGCCAGATGCATTCTTACACCGCTATTTGCATCGCCACCTTCTTCCTTGCCGTCATGAACGAGTCGTTCCGGCCGGCAAATACAGTTGCCATTGCTCATTATAGTAAAGAAGAGAACAGGACAAGGTCATATTCTCTCAACAGGCTCGCCATAAACCTGGGCTGGGGAGTAGGGGGTGCGTTGGGTGGACTGCTGGCAAGTTTCAACTACACCCTTCTTTTCTGGGTTGACGGTGTTACTAATCTCGTTGCGGCGCTTTTACTTTACATAACGCTTTCGCCTAAGCGAAATACTGCCACCGAAAAAAAAGTAAGGGGTCAGAAGATGGCAGCCGGCCATTCTGTATATAAAGACAAAATATATATTACGTTCATATTTTTGATATTTGTATTTGCACTTTGTTTTTTTCAATTATTCACCACTATTCCGGTATTTTTTAAAGAAAAACTTCACCTGAGTGTTTTTTTTATTGGAATGGTCATGGCGTTAAACGGGCTGATCATCGCAGCATTTGAAATGGTAACCATATTCATGCTGGAGGGCCGCAGGCCTTCGCTTCATTACATTTCAGCAGGAGTTATTTTAGTAGCCGCCTCATTTTTATTACTGAATGTACCATCAACCAACGGCGCTTTGATAGCCCTAACCTCTATGGTTATTCTTACTTTTGGAGAAATATTGGCAATGCCTTTTATGAATGCCTGGTGGATCGGACGTACACTCCAACATAACCGCGGCCAGTACGCCGCCTTATTTACGGTTGCCTGGGCGTGTGCACAAACTGTGGGGCCTTTTGCAGGCTCATTGGTCGCAGAACACCTTGGATATTCTGCACTTTGGTTTATCACCACCGGTGTATGCGTAGTGCTGGCCGTCTTTTATTTCCGGTTGCAACGATCAGAACAACTGCCCCCGCAGAACGCGGTACCGGCATTGTAAGGCAAACGTTTTAAGCCTTTGATTGGTTAGAGAATGCCTGTTTTCTTAGACAAGTTTACTATCTGCAATTTGTAATTTTTCTTTTATGGAGCATGTTATTTAAAAGAAAAATAGTATTATGCATGATATCAAAGATCTTTATTATGCTTCCATCATTTTCCTTACAAGACAAAGTAATAGCGGTTACCGGCGGAACAGGCATCCTGGGTAATGCGTTCAACAAAGCAATAGCCGCCGCAGGCGGATCAGTTGCTATTGTAGGGCGGAATCAAACAGTAGCCGGGGAACGTGCTGCAGAGATTGTAGCTAATGGGGGAAAGGCAATAGCCGTGATCGCCGATGTTACCAAAGAGGAAGACCTCAAAAATGGGCTTACAAAAATATTAGATGAATATGGAAAAATTGATGGACTGGTAAATGGTGCAGGAGGCAATATGCCCGGTGCCGTCGTGCAGCCTGATTCCGATATTTTTCAGATCGATACGAATGCGCTTCGCCAGGTTATGGATCTCAATTTATTTGGGACACTATTGCCCACGCAGATATTCGGCGCAGCAATTCAGAAAACGGGCCGTGGAAGTATTGTCAACATTTCTTCAATGACCTCTCAACAAGCTGTGACGAAAGTACTCGGCTACAGTATCGCCAAAG
>JBDSPQ010000249.1:0-2554 GCA_039930305.1 Ginsengibacter sp.
TCAGGCAAAGCAAAACGAATAAATTTCCTGCATCTTTTATGTTACCCGGCGGCATCGTCATACCCATTCTTACTTTAATTGTTACGGCCTGGTTACTCTTTCAATCAAAAGCAAATGAAATAAAAGCTGCTGTGATTTTCATAGCAATTGTCTCAACAATTTATTTAATAAAAATATTGATTGGAAAACGTAAAGCAAATAACAATGTGTAGGAGCCGGCATAAAAACTTTAATGAAATATGAAATGAAAAAAAACAATTCCTTTTCTCTTATCAGGAAAATGAACCTGGAAAAAAGGTGTAGTGGATAATTAAAACATAGTGCAACTTTTATTAAGTAAATATTAATTCACCATAAAAACTATCAAAATGAAATCAGTAATTATCACCGGTACCAATAAAGGTATTGGCCTAGAAACAGCTTTAGCGTTTGCCCGTGCAGGTTACAAAGTTTTTGCCACCATGCGCAATCCTGGAAATGCTACCGCTCTAAAGCAAAAAATTGAAGAAGAGTCTTTACCTATAATCATTTCTGCGATGGACGTGGATTCTGATGAATCTGTGAAGCAATGCATAGATGCTATGCTTGAAGAGAATGGTACTATAGACGTGCTGGTAAATAACGCCGGTATAGAGCGCCATGGTTCTATTCAAGAATTGTCTATGGAAGATTTTAAGTCCATTATGGAAACCAATTATTTCGGTGTAATTCGGTGTATTAAAACGATTCTCCCCTCAATGCACAAAAACCGTAATGGGTGTATTATTAATGTTGCGTCCGTTTCAGGTCATATAGCCAACACTCCATTGGGCGCTTACGCAGCAAGCAAGTTTGCCCTGGAGGCTTTGAGTGAAGCGTTGGCAGGCGAGGTAAAACCTTTTAATATCAGGGTAGCAATTGTGGAGCCTGGTATTACAGATACAAATATGGCAAGAGACATTGGCATAGCTGATAATTCAATTTCGTCCCAGACAAAACGTTTTGCAGGTCTATTTAAAGCATCACTTAAAACTCCTACCCAGCCTTCATTGGTGGCTGAAAAGATTTTGGAAATAGCCAATAGTGAAAGCTGGCAGTTACGGTATCCCGTAGGGCCTGACGCTATACCTTTCATGGAATGGAGAAAAAGTATGACCGATGAAGAATGGGTGGATTGGAACGCTGCAAGCGATGATGACTGGTACAAAGCAGTACAAGATACTTTTGGTTTAAATGCAAGACAGGAAGTGTTGCAGGAAAAATAAGAAAAGCTATAAAGTAAAAGCCAGGCATTACTTATCTCTTTAAAAATTAATAAAACAGGAAAGTAAATTCAAAAAAATAGATACTCACTGGTTTTGAAGAGTCACAGCTCACAGGTTATTATCACTATAAACAAAGAGTATCTTTTAAATAAAATTATTCAAGTATGAAAAAAATTGCACTCACGTGCTTCCAGCTGATCGCCATAAGTTTTTTATTTGGCCAGCAAACAGTTAATGATCCGGCACTTTACAATCCACAGGATTTCTATTTACCTGTTTTCAATCCGCCGCCAGGCAATGCTTTTCGTTCTTCAAACGGGGCTCCCGGTCCCATGTATTGGCAAAACAAAGCAGACTATTTAATACATGCTACTTTAAATGAAAAGGATACAAGTATCTCCGGCGATGTAACCATTTCCTATATCAATAATAGTCCTGATAAAATGGACTACCTGTGGTTACAATTAGACCAAAATCTTTTTAACCCGGTATCCCGTGGTACAGCAACGACGCCTGTTTCAGGGGTAAGGTTTGATTCCAAAGGTTTCAGGGGTGGCTTTCAAATTTCTGATATAACGGTTAACCATAATGGAAAAATCAACCACGTAGAACCCGTGATAACGGATACAAGAATGCAGGTTCGGTTAGATAATCCACTTTCAGCCAAAGGCGATAAAATATCTTTAAAAATAAGTTTTCGTTTCTCCATTCCGGAATATGGAGCCGACCGGATGGGAAGGATGAAGACTGACAAAGGCATGATCTATGAAGTTGCACAGTGGTACCCACGAATGTGCGTATACGATGATGTGGAAGGATGGAATACGTTACCTTATATGGGTGCCGGCGAATTTTATTGTGAGTATGGAAATTTTGACTACTATATTACTGCTCCGCCTGAAATGATTATTTATGGCTCTGGTGACTTGCAAAATGCGGCGGAAGTATTAACGGCAGAAGAAATAAAAAGACTTTCAGCCGCTGCAAAATCTGATAAAACAGTTGCTATTATTACTGCTGATGAAATTGGCAAACCTGCTATACGCCCTGTATCCAAAGGAAATCTTACCTGGCATTTTACCATGAAAAATACAAGAGATGTTGCGTGGGCAGCCTCAGCAGCGCTTGTATGGGATGCCGCGAAAATAAATCTTCCCTCGGGCCGCAAAGCCATCGCTATGTCAGCATACCCGCCCATGGCCGGTGGAAATGATGCCTTCGGAAGGTCAACAGAATATTTAAAAAATGCTATTGAGATATATTCAAAAAAATACTTTGAGTATCCATGGAACACGGCATATAGCATTGGT
>JBDSPQ010000250.1:0-6025 GCA_039930305.1 Ginsengibacter sp.
TCACAATTTACCGAATTACTATATTTGAACCATTCAACAAAATATTTCCTAAGTTCACTTAACCTTCACACATTTTTTAGAATGATCAGGGATTTGAAGAATCGGTTGACCAAGTTTTTTGCAGAGCTGACGTTATTTTCATTGGAAGTTTTCGTCCTATTAGCTGTTTTTATTGTTGCCCTTGTGGCTTTTATTTTTATTGCACGAATGGTATTTGAGGGGAATACGCATCAGTTTGATGAGAAAGTATTTTCACTGATCTCAGCTTATGTGAGCAATATCAATACAAGCATTATGAGGTTTATTACGATTTTGGGAACCCATCTTTTTCTTATTCCGGCGAATCTCGCACTCACTGCATGGTTTCTTTTTATTAAAAAAAGAAGATGGAATTCAA
The DNA here is from genome assembly GCA_039930305.1 of Ginsengibacter sp. Classification (GTDB taxonomy): domain Bacteria; phylum Bacteroidota; class Bacteroidia; order Chitinophagales; family Chitinophagaceae; genus Ginsengibacter. Next base: position 398 of record JBDSPQ010000250.1, read on the forward strand.
TAAAAATTCCTGCCGTAGCGCTTAGCAGCCTGTTATTGATGTTTTTCTTAAAATTAATTTTCCACAGGGAACGGCCGTTAATACCATTGCTTGAAGCGGCAAAAGGTTTTAGCTTTCCCAGTGGGCATGCACTTATGTCTGTTACGTTTTACGGTTTGCTGATAGTGATCGCCTGGGAAAATATTAAGTCTACATGGCTCAGGTGGTCATTAAGTATTGGGCTGGCCTTATTGATAATAGTCATTGGCCTTAGCAGGGTCTATTTGAGAGTACATTATGCCAGCGATGTGGTCGCTGGTTTCTGTGTTGGAATAGTATGGTTGTTGTTATCGGTATCGATTCTGAGTAAGCTGGAAAAGTATGGACGAAGAAAAATCGAATTAGCACCGGAATCTGTGGATAATGTTTCCTAATAAGTTACTGTTATCAAAAAGGATGTTAAATATGTATAAAATGACTATATTATCAATTAATTATGGCATAAAAAGGTGAAGTAAAAGGTATCTTTGCAGCCGCTTGCGGCACTAGAAAAATATGGCATTCTTTTCCAAAAAGACTAATTTTTTCACCGGATAATATAATTAATAACTTCAAATTCATTTGCATGAACAGATCATTAAAAAAATTTTATGTCTTTCTTGGTTCCATATTTATTTTTTTAATTCATCTGCCCTTTGTTTTTGCAAAAGTTAAACCTGATATCCAACCTGTTTCAGCACCGGCATTAAGCTTGTCTACTTTCATTAGTACTACCATTCCATTATCTGAAACAAAACAACTTTCAGTTTTATACGATAGCCTGGACCTGGAGATTCTTGGTTTGTCAAGAAATGCTTTTGAAACAGCTCTTACAGGATTTAATGCACTTTGCCAAAGCGGAAAAGTATCCAATACCAACATACTTTCAATTGTAGATTTTTCTTTACCCTCCAGCAGGAAAAGGTTATTTGTGATTGATGTGAAGAATTTTAAACTATTGTTTAATACCTACGTTGCTCATGGCAGAAATTCAGGAAAAGAATTTGCGAGGGAATTTTCTAATGCCCCTGAAAGCTTCAAAAGTAGTCTTGGTTTTTATGTGACAAAAGGCACGTACAACGGGAACCATGGTTATTCACTTAAACTGGATGGTGAAGAAAAAGGCATTAACGATAATGCCTACAGCCGGGCAATTGTAATGCACAGTGCAGATTATGCCGCTGAAAACATTGTAAAAAGCCAGGGCTATCTCGGGCGTAGCCTCGGTTGTCCCGCACTACCACCAAGCGTTTATAAGCCAATTATAGAAAAAATAAAAAACGGTACCTGCCTGTTTTTATATAGCCCTGATCAGGATTACCTGGCCAAGTCCAGGCTGATCCATTCTTCCTGATGCCTGTCGCCCAGCGAGCTAGCATGTATAACAGTCAATCATCTTTCGACTTATTGCCTCTAGGTTTGTTAAGGATATTATTATCCACTTACTATCTTTAGCGCTATTAAAAAATATTTATGCTTTCAATAGGAGTATTTGGCGTTGGTCATCTCGGAAGATTTCACCTTGATAATTGGCAAGAAATTGCTGGTGTAAAGCTCGCTGGTTTCTTTGACCCCTCAGATGAAAATGCGGCGGAAATTATTGAAAAATATGGCTTGGCAAGATACAGTGATCCTGCGGAGTTGATGGACATTTGCGATGCTGTTGATATTGTGGCGCCTACAACTGCGCACTATGAACTCTGTAAGATGGCGGTGTTGAAAAGTAAACATGTATTCGTGGAAAAACCTCTGGCTAATACTATGCCTGAGGCAAAAGAGATTGTAAAGCTTGTAAAGGAAGCGAATATTAAATTCCAGGTAGGGCATATAGAACGCTTTAATCCTGCCTTTATAGCTGCCAGGGAATATGATCTTAATCCGATGTTTTTAGAAGTGCACCGGCTTTCACAGTTCAATCCCCGCGGCACAGATGTAAGTGTGATCCTGGATCTCATGATTCACGATATTGACATAATTCTTAGCCTGGTAAAAAGTAGTGTAAAAAAAATTTTTGCAAACGGGGTAAATGTATTAAGTGACTCACCTGATATTGCCAACGTGAGGATAGAATTTGATAACGGGTGTGTAGCCAATCTCACCTCATCGCGCATTAGCATGAAAAAAATGCGCAAGATGCGCTTGTTTCAAAAAGATTCTTACATCAGCATAGACTTTTTAGATAAAAAAACTGAAATTATTAAATACAAAACGCCATTTGACAAAAACGTTTTTACTTTTGATATTGAAACAAACGCCGGAACTAAAACAATTGCGATTGCAGCTCCTGTCGTAAAAGAGAGTAACGCTTTAAGATCAGAACTGCAGAGTTTTGCGGATTCTATTTTACAAAATACCCCAACCAGGGTTTCCGAAGTAGATGGTTTGCGGGCCATGGAAGTTGCTCACCTGATTCTAGACAAGATAAACAGGAACCAAATCAATTGATATTCTAAACGCAGTAATTGATTAAGCAAATACCCATAGCGTTGTACGCGGTCAGCGACTGGATGGCTTCCTTTATTACTTTATCCATCTTCCTCTTGTTTCATCACAACTACCCTTCTTTACCAGTAGCATTCATTCCACTCTCCTGCCTCCTGCTTCCTATATACTGGCTATTGCTTTATCATTTGCTAGGTACATACCGGCGGCTTTATTATAAATCGCGCCTGAACGAATTGCTTTCAGGTTTTGCTATCATTTTAATCGGTTTTATCCTGCTCTATTTGTTGTATTTAATTGGTTTGGATAGAACAAGAGTAAACATTTCCAATAAAGAATTTCTTGTATTTTTTTCCATCCAGTTTTTATTGACCGGCCTTTTTCGATTGGTGATACTCACCATCGCACATGGACAGCTTCAGACCGGGAAAGTATGGTTTAATACTATTATTATCGGCAACGAAGATTCGGCATCTGCACTTTATCAATCTTTAAGTTCCAGCAAAGAAAAAACCGGTTATAAAATTCTTGGCTTCATCAATATTAAAGAGACTGACTCAAATGCAGCTGTGGGTTTTTCCCTTTTAGGAAATCTCAAAAATGTTACAGAGGTTATCAATGAAAGAAAAATAACCGAAGTGCTCATCGCTATAGAAGACGAACAGCGGCCATTGTTAAATAAAATTTTGCAGGCACTCAATAAGCATAGTGTGAGTATCAAACTTGTGCCCACAAGAAGTGACTTGCTGAGTGGAGCGGTAAGAACTACCAATGTATTAGACACACCACTCATACAAATTCACACAGGACTTACTTATGCCTGGCAGCAAAACATTAAAAGGTTGATTGATGTACTATTCTCGTTGACGGCTTTTTTTTTATTATGGCCTCTATTTGTATTTGCCGCCATCAGGACTAAATTTTCATCCAAAGGGAGTATAATTTACCGCCAGGAAAGGGTTGGATTTTTGGGACGTTCATTTATTATATTAAAATTTCGCTCGATGGTGCAACAGGCAGAAATCAATGGCCCAATGCTCAGCAGCGACACTGACAACAGAATTACAAAGTGGGGCAGAGCCATGCGCCGGTGGCGAATCGATGAACTTCCCCAATTTTGGAACATATTAACGGGAGAAATGAGCCTTGTGGGACCAAGGGCCGAGCGCCAATTTTACATAGAACAAATAGTAAAAAAAGCGCCCGAGTATAAATTACTTTTAAAAGTAAAACCAGGGCTTACCAGCTGGGGAATGGTCAAATATGGTTATGCCGAAAATGTTGATCAAATGATTGAACGCATGAAATATGATATCATTTATATTGAAAACATTTCTTTGGCGCTCGATTTTAAAATAATGATACATACATTAAGTCTCATATTTTCCGGCAAGGGGAAATGAACTTTAAAATGGGTAGGTCCGGCAATCACGTGGTTACATTATTTTATATTTGATGAAATATCAGTTTTGAAAAAAGCTTTTCTAATCTTAGTCTTCTCCTTCATTCTTAATAACCTATTCTGCCAGCTTCCCTATTTTCAACAACAAGCGGATTTCAAAATTGATGTTACACTGAATGACACCCTCAATACTCTTGACGGGTATGAAGAGATTGTGTACACGAACCATTCACCCGATACTTTAAGTTTTATCTGGTTTCACTTGTGGCCAAACGCATATAAAAATGACAAAACTGCTTTTAGCGAACAGCTTCTTCAACTTGGAAGAACAGATTTTTATTTCAGCGATAATGACAAACGCGGATACATAAACCAGCTGGATTTTAAGGCGGATGGAATTACTTGTGAATTGGAAGATCATCCTCAGTATCTGGACGTGGTGAAGCTCATTCTTCCGTTCTCACTTCCGCCGGAAGATTCCATAAAAATTACAACACCTTTCCACGAGAAATTACCTTATAATTTTTCCAGGGGTGGATATGTGGAAAAAACGTACCAGGTAACACAGTGGTATCCGAAGCCAGCAGTATATGATAGCAAAGGCTGGCATGAAATGCCCTATTTAGACCAGGGAGAATTTTACAGTGAATTTGGAAACTATTCAGTGAATATCACCTTACCGGAAGCGTACATTGTTGCATCCACCGGAGAATTGCAGAATCAGGTTGAACTGAAGAAATACAAAGATCTGGCGCTTGCAGAAAATGAAAGAGACTCAAATCATGTAGCTGAGCTATCTAACTTAAAAAAAAGTAATAAATCAAAAACGCTTTCATATGTACAGGAAAAAGTGCATGATTTTGCATGGTTTGCGGATAAAAATTTTATAATCAGGCACGATACCCTTAAGTTGAAATCAGGCAAAGTGATCGATGCGTGGTCCTATTGTACGCCGAAAGGCAATGCGGTTTGGAATAATAGTGTTCAATATATAAAAGATGCAATAAGGACGAGGAGTGCATGGCTGGGTGAATATCCATACAATATTGCCAGTGCCGTTGAAGCGCAAATGGGCTTCAGCGGCGGAATGGAATATCCAACGATTACGAGCATTTCACCCATGTCTTCTGCGAAGTCTCTCGAAAATACCATTGAGCATGAAGTAGGTCACAATTGGAACTATGGCATTCTTGCTTCGAATGAAAGAGATCATCCGTGGATGGATGAGGGAATGAACAGCTATTTTGACGAACGCTATTCAACATTAAAGTTTGGTAATGAAAAAAAGGAATTTGCATCCATCCCCTTTTTGCAGTCTCGTATTCCTGACAATATGGACGATATCGTGTACCGCACCCTGTTAGCGTCGAGAACTGACCAGGCAATTGAGAATAGATCTGCAGATTTTTCTTTACTGAATTATAATGAAATGGCCTACTATAAAACAAGTAAGTGGATGCAGCTACTTGAAGATAGCCTGGGTATGGAAGTATTTGATAGCTGTCTCAAAGTGTATTATGAAAAATGGAAATTTAAACATCCCTATCCTCAAGATTTCAAAAAAGTAGTTGCGGAAGTGAGTGGACGCGATGTCGATTCGATTTTCGCGCTATTATATAAAAGAGGGCCTCTCAAACCCAATGAAAAAAAATCTCTAAAGGTTGTCCCCTTCATTTCTCTTAAGCAAACAAATAAATATAATTATATATTCCTGGCATCTGCAGCAGGAATTAATTACTACGACAAATTTATGCCTGGTATTGTGC
>JBDSPQ010000251.1:0-2597 GCA_039930305.1 Ginsengibacter sp.
ATAGCATTGAGCACCTTCCCGTTTGAGAAATAACTTTTAACGGATTTGAATTTTTGCAAAAGCATCGTAGCACATACGGCCACAAGGATGTTTGTAAGAATTGTAAAAAAACTGAAATACCGTATTACCGTTTCAAAAACAGGAGCAACACGATTTTGCAAAATCAGGTAAAGTTGCGATAGTAAGGCGAACCAACCTAACAGCGAAATAACGAATAAAAGCTTCCTGGCGGCTCGGGGGTATTTTAACTCCATTTAAATTTTTTTTGAAAATAACAGGCTTCGATGAAATCCCTTAACTCTTATTGTTACCAGAAATTTCTTTTAAAAAAATTTGTTTTTGTGGCTCACGATTTTCACGGCTGTAACTGGTATAATAAGTATGCTTTTGCAAAAAAGATTTTTGAATCTCATTCCATTCTTCTTTGTCTTTTACATAAGAATGTTTTTTTAATTCAGAAAATAATGTTTCTGCCGTTTGGTAAAAATCCTCACGCCCAAGATAATCAAGGTCTGCATCGCAAATTATTTTTTCCAGTTTTGAGTGGGCGTTTTGAGGAAGTTTTGTCGCCATAATCATTTTACAGATCACTTTAATTTCAGGCGTTGTAAAACCAAAGGAAGGCAGAAATTCATGTGCCATCTCGCAACCTCTTTCTTCATGATTTTTATAAATAGTGATAAAACCCGCATCATGATACAGCGCCCCAATACGCAGCAATCGTAATTCTTCCTTTGTAATTTTCTCAGCTTCGGCAATTTTGAGAGCGGCTTCCAATACATCGAGCGTATGGTGAACACCATGATAGTAAAGGCTGGCAGAAACCTCCTTTTTTAGTTTTTGATAAATGAATTGTTCTGCGGGCGAAAATGATTCCAGGAGACTTTTCTTTTCCATACCATTAAATTCTATGAATAAACAAATTCCTTTCAGCCAGTCTTGCTTTACAAAAGTGTTCTTTTTTTAATGTAAATAAAGCAGCTAATTTCGAAAACAAAAAATATTATAGTTTGGAGGGGCAATCAATTTTTTTTTCTTTGAAAAAAATAATAAAATGGTATCCCACTGAGCATAAGACCAAGGCCAATTAAAGTCTCTTTCGGCTGTCGGAGGATTGTATTAAGAAGCAGCGCCAAAGAAAACAATATTATTACGATTGAGACGAGCGGGTAACCGGTCACTTTCGCTTTTATTATTCCGCTTCGTTTCATTTTTATGAGAGCCGAGGCAATCAAAATATAAAAGAAAAATCCTGAAAAAATGATCATATCGGTGAGTATATCGAAGGAGCCGGATATTACGAGCACAGAACTCCAGACCATCACATACAACAGGGCTATATAAGGGGTACGGTACAGGGGGTGAACATCAGCTGCTTTTTTAAAAAAAGATTTTTCCTGGGCCATCCTGTAATAAAGGCGTGGATAAAAAAATATGACGGCGTTTAAAGCACCGAGGGTGCTTATCATTATCAAAGATGATATAAACATCTTGCCTTTTTCACCAAGAATAGCGCCCGCAACCGCAGCTGCTGCAATGTCATTTTCTCCGAGAGATGCCAGCACCTTCAAATTAAGGGTACGCATGTACGCATAATTCGCCAGTACATAAATGGCCGTAACGGTTCCAACTCCTATTATGATCGCTAATGGTACATTTCTTTTCGGATTTTTAATTTCACCGGTTACAAACGACAGATCAGCCCATCCATCATACGCCCAAAAAGCGCTAAGCAAGGCTCCGAAAAAAGCGCTGTACAATGCTGTTTTGGGAAGTTGGGCCGTAGCTGCGCCGACATGATTTCCGGCCGGACTCACAAAAAATAATCCAATACTTATTAAAAATAATATCCCTAAAATTTTCAGCCATGTGAGAATAGTATTAAGCGAAGCACCATTTCTGGCACCCCTGTAGTTCAACCAGGTTAATAAAGCAATAACTGCTATTGAAAGAATTTTGACGCCTGAACTTCTAAACGGGAAAATAAATCCTGCTATGGAAAAATCATCCATGCCTGCTAATGGATCGTGTAAAGGAATGACAGCATTGACCGACTGTGAGAAGATAAAAGCCAGTGCAGCCACGGATGCGCTTCCGATGATTGTAAAGGCTGACCATCCGTAAAGGAAGCTGATAAAATTGCCAAAGGATATTCTAAGATATTCATAAATGCCACCGGACTCTTCGGTTAAATTTGCCAGGCCCGACACTACAAAAGCACCAAACATCGTAATGATACCTGCGACAATCCACGCCGCTATTAAATAGCCCTGGCTGAGACCTAAAGCCGCCATGGGCGCTATCTTTTTAAATACACCCGACCCGATCATAATGCCTGCTACAAAAAGAATACTTGTAGTAACACCTAAAATTCTTTTTAGCGGAATTTTCGATTTATCAGCAGCTGGAGATTGGTTCAATCTTTAGATTTTAAATGCAACTACCATTAGATTTTTATTAAAAATATTTAAATAGGGATGTAAAGGCAATAATAAATTATTTGATTTTCCAGTCAGGCAATCGACCAGGTGTGTAGGGCGCATTATTTTTTTCAAGTAATATTTCTAATTTCTTAATTTCTGCATCCACTGATTTTA
>JBDSPQ010000252.1:0-4489 GCA_039930305.1 Ginsengibacter sp.
TGACATAAATTAGCCATTTTCATAATAAAATTCCTTCATTCAAGATGAAGACAATTCTTAATACATACCAATTACAAATTACGATTGAGCGGTTAGCCTACCAGCTCATTGAAAATTATGCAGAACCCGAACCATTGGCCATTATTGGAATTCAACCCAGGGGTGTGGCCTTGAGCGACCGAATCTATGAACAATTGTTGAAGATTGCCCCCGAACAAACATTACACTACGGAAAGATGGATATTACCTTTTACCGTGACGATATCCGAAATGAATTGCATGAGCCCAATCGAACGGATATTGCCTTTTCAATTGAGGACAAAAATGTAATATTGATTGATGACGTCCTATATACAGGCCGCACCATTCGGGCAGCTCTCGATGCCTTACTTGCTTTCGGGCGTCCAAAAAAAGTTGAGCTTTGTGTTTTAATAGACCGGCGCTATAGCAGGCAACTGCCCATACAGCCTGACTATTGCGGAAAATCAATTGATTCCATCATTTCACAAAAGGTAAAAGTAGAGTGGGAGAAGGGTGAGGTGATCTTATACTAAGCAATAAGCATTTGGGTATCACGATAAAATATCAATTGATCCACATTTTTTACAATCACATTTCAATTAATATTTTTCTCTTAGCTTTGACCTTTAATGCAACTTTCCACCAAACATCTCCTGGGCATTAAAGATCTTCATCCCGGCGATATAAACCTGATCCTCTCGACAGCCACACAGTTTAAAGAAGTTTTACAAAGACCTATTAAAAAAGTACCTTCTTTAAGGGACACTACGATTGTGAATTTGTTTTTTGAAAATTCTACGCGAACCAGGATGTCTTTTGAACTGGCCGAGAAAAGATTGAGTGCAGACACGCTTAACTTTTCGGCCTCAGGTTCATCTGTATCGAAAGGAGAAACGTTGTTGGATACCGTAAACAATATTCTATCCATGAAAGTGGATATGGTGGTAATGAGGCACGGGGCCAGCGGTGCACCGCACTTCCTTGCAAAGCACATTCCGGCCGCTATTATAAATGCGGGGGATGGCATTAATGAACATCCTACTCAGGCATTACTCGATGCGTTTTCAATTATAGAAAAGCTTGGTACACTGGAAGGGAAAAAAATCGTTCTGATTGGCGACATTATGCATTCCCGGGTTGCACTGAGTAACATTTATTTATTGAAAAAAGCAGGAGCGGAAGTAATGGTCGCGGGTCCACCAACCCTGATTCCGAAATACATCAAAGAAGCTTTTGATATCCAGGTGGAATATAATTTGAAACGTGCGCTGGAATGGTGTGATGTCGCAAACGTTCTGCGAATTCAACTGGAGCGCCAAAATCAGGTATTATTTTCGTCGCTACGTGAATACAGCCTGGCCTATGGACTTAATAAAAAACTTCTGCAAAGCCTACATAAGGAAATTATTATTCTGCATCCTGGACCCATAAACAGAGGCGTAGAGATCGACAGTGATGTGGCTGATTCAAATCAATCTATTATCTTACAGCAAGTAGAAAATGGGGTGGCTGTTAGGATGGCGGTACTCTACCTGCTAAGCAATAAGCAAAATTTCAATTAGCTTCACGTAATTATTTTATAAAACATCAGATGGAAAGAATTTGTTTGTTTCCCGGCACCTTTGATCCGGTTACACTCGGGCACACAGATATTATTGACCGGGCTCTTCCGCTTTTTGACAGGCTCGTGATCGGTATCGGAAGGAACAGCAATAAAATTCCTATGTTTTCTGAATTGCAAAGGATTGAATGGTTACAGGACATTTATTTTAAGGAGCCAAAAATACAGGTCACGGCATATGATGGACTTACCGTAAACTGTTGCAAAGCAGTGGGCGCTAATTTCATTCTTCGGGGCATCCGTTATGTGAATGATTTTGAATACGAGAAAGCAATTGCTGATATGAATCGCAGCCTGGCAAATAATGTTGAAACAATTTTTCTTACCTGTCTGCCAAAATACACGTCTGTAGCGAGTACCCTTATACGTGATGTTATCCGTAACGGGGGTGATGTAGACCAATTTCTTCCTAAAATTGTTTCCAAATCTATTAAGAATGCCCATCTGGTTCAATAAATCACTTTCTCTTGAAGAGGTTAAAAATTTTGGATTAGATACTATGGCCAGCCAGCTCGGGATAAAATGGGAAGCGCTGGGAGAAGATTTTCTTCAAATGTCAATGCCGGTAGATAATAGAACGAGGCAACCCTACGGGCTACTTCATGGCGGCGCTTCCTGCGTACTTGCCGAAACCGTTGGCAGCCTTGGCTCCGCGCTTGTTATTAATTCAGATAAGTTCTATTGTGTCGGCCTGGAGATCAATGCGAATCATATCAGAGGCGTCAGATCAGGAAAAGTTGTTGCAACCTGCACACCGCTACACCTGGGCAGAACCACCCACGTGTGGGATATAAAAATTCATGATGAATATTTGAAGCTTGTTTGTGTAAGCCGGCATACGGTCGCCATCATTCCATTGCAGGATGGAAAAATGGCATTTTAAATTGAGAGTCCTTTTTTTAAGATAGATTTTATGGTAGGAAATGTATTAGTGAAATAGTTACTCAAGTCTTCCTTTTTTACCCAGCGTATATCAGTGATATCTTCTTCCGTCTGGGGAACCAAATGCTCATCCCCATGCGCAGCCATCATATACCACTGAGACTCTTTAAGTATCTCTTTGCCATATTCTGTATAAGTATGATAAGTGACCCCTAAATTTGAGACAATCACAATTTTTATTAGCCCTGTCTCTTCCTGCACTTCCCTGATAGCACATTGTTCTAGGGTTTCCCCTTTATCCAGTTTACCTTTTGGTAGATCCCACTTATTTCTTCTGAATATTAATAAAATGTCACCTACAGGATTTCTTATCAAACCTCCACCTGTTTTGATCAGTGTAAAATGTTTAAAGAAAAGCTTTTCAAGCTTTTTATAATCGTTGTGAATTATGATGCCTGCATGGAAATTGGGCTTCTTAATTTCATGTAAGAGTGAATTGACGGCAGATGTGGAAAGTTCATCTATAAAAATCGCATCAGGATGGTGCCTGACTTCGTCGATCTCCGCATTAAGTTCATCACATAGATAAACGGGTTTGTCGCCAAAGTATATAGTGATGTAGGTCATGTGTGTGTATTATCTTCGCGGCATGACTACAAAAGAGGCAGTTGCCGATAAACTTTTACAAATTAATGCAATAAAATTAAGTGTTGAAAAGCCATTTACCTGGGCCAGCGGCTGGAAGAGCCCGATATATTGTGATAACAGGAAAAGCTTGTCCTTCCCTGATATAAGAAATTTTATCAAAAACGAATTAAGTCGTATGGTATCGGAAAATTATGCTACAGCTGAATTAATAGCCGGCATAGCCACTGCCGGTATTCCCTGGGGGGCGCTAGTAGCCGATCAACTTAATCTCCCTTTTATATATGTAAGACCGAAGCCAAAAGAACACGGTTTGGGGAACCAGATCGAAGGTTATTTTGAAAAGGGAAGAAAAACCGTACTTGTAGAAGACCTCGTTTCGACAGGAAAAAGCAGCTTGCAGGTTGTGAAAATATTAAAGGAAGAAGGCCTAAATATTATCGGGTTAGTATCCATATTTAATTATGGGTTTGATATGGCGAAAGCTGCATTCGAAAAAGAATTAGTGCCATTTAAGTCCATAACCGACTACGATACCTTGATCAAAATAGCTACCGAACAATCTATTATTCCTCTTTCCGATCGGAACACATTGTTAAATTGGAGAAGGGACCCCGCAAATTGGGCGCTAAATAATTAAATTAGCGCAAATTATATCTATGAAGGCATCCGTTCTCCTACTCGTGTCCACATTCTTCATCGCCTCATCTTCTTTCGCACAGATTAAGGCCGTTCAAAAGGCCATGATCAGCACGCCTGGAGTTCAATGTGAAAGTTGTAAAACCCGCATAGAAAATCATTTAACGCATGAATATGGCGTGGCTTCCGTAAGGGCAGATTACCGAAAGCACTCTGTAGCAGTGGCATGGTACACTGACCGAACTAATATTGAAAATATTAAAACAGCAATTGCAAATATGGGCTATGACGCAGATGACGTCTCAGCAGAACCAGACGCGCAAAAACGACTCCCGAAATCTTGCCAGCATATAGCCACAGTTAAACCCTAAAACTTCTCCTCTAAAAAAGTGAAAACGTTTCTTTCGTTTCATAGGAAAGAGGGAGGCTCATAAATACATTGCCTTTACCTATTCTTAATTTCCCCGTCAACTTTATAGTTACTTCTTTTCCTGCAACTGTTTTCAAAACGTTTTTGAACAGGTTTTGCATATCTATATCAAACTTCACTGGCAGGATGAATATAGCGCGTTTCGGTATTGTGATGAGTGAATCAGACAAACTGTGCCCAAATTTATTCCCATCTATATAAATATCCAGATCAGAATTTTTTAGCTGTAATCCAAAATTATTGGGATTATA
>JBDSPQ010000253.1:0-3129 GCA_039930305.1 Ginsengibacter sp.
ACAGCGCAAAGTATGCCTCCTGTTTTTATGGACCGTTTCGCGATGCGCTGGATTCTGCCCCCGGGTTTGGTGATAAAAAAAGCTACCAGATGAATGTGGCCAATCGTCTGGAAGCCGTGAAAGAAGCAAAGCTGGATGAGGAGGAAGGTGCGGATATTTTGATGGTAAAACCTGCCATGGCTTATCTGGATATTATAAGGGAAGTAAAAAATAGTGTAATCCTGCCCGTAAGCGCTTATCATGTAAGTGGAGAATATGCAATGATAAAAGCTGCCGCCCAAATGGGATGGATCAATGAAGAGAAAGCTATTATTGAAAGTCTTACATGCATAAAGCGCGCAGGCGCTGACCTGGTAGCTACATATTTTGCGAAGGATGCGGTAAAGCTGTTAGGTTGATTTTATGACGAGGCTTTACTCCGTGGTTTTACCCATTATGTTCACCATAGCAAAAACAAAATAACTTGAACCAAAATTACACCAGTAACCGAAGCAAAGAACTTTTCGATCGGGCCCTGCAATCCATACCTGGCGGAGTTAATTCACCGGTTCGGGCTTTTAAAAGCGTGGGTGGCACACCCGTTTTTATTAAATCTGCAAGAGGCGCTTACCTGTATGATGAAGATGGAAACCGGTATATAGACTACATCAATAGCTGGGGACCCATGATCTTAGGACACGCTTATGAGCCCGTGATAGATGCAATCAGGAAAAAGGCTGGTGATTCCACATCGTTTGGGGCACCGACAGAACTCGAAATAGAGATGGCTGAATTAATAAAAAGCATGGCTCCAAATATCGATCTCATTAGAATGGTGAGCAGCGGTACTGAAGCGTGCATGAGTGCCATCCGGCTTGCCAGGGGCTATACAGGAAAAAATAAGTTCATCAAATTTGAAGGATGCTATCATGGTCATGCCGATTGTTTTTTGGTAAAGGCCGGAAGTGGGTTAGCTACTCTGAACATACAAACAGTTCCGGGCGTAACGGCCGGTGTGTCAATGGACACATTGAATGCTCCTTACAATGACCTGGAAGCCGTAGAAAAAATCGTTGACAACAATCGTGGTAAAATAGCAGCCATAATCATCGAACCTGTGGGCGGTAATATGGGTTGTATTCTACCGGAGCCCGGTTTTTTAGAAGGATTACGAACGATCTGTGACAGAGAAAATATTTTATTGATTTTTGATGAAGTGATGACCGGTTTTAGGTTGGCGCCAGGAGGTGCACAGGAAAAATTAAAAGTAAATGCTGACCTCGTTACTTACGGAAAAGTGATTGGGGGCGGTTTGCCGGTTGGTGCGTTCGGTGGGAGGAAAGAAATAATGAATCACATAGCCCCGGTGGGTAATGTCTACCAGGCGGGTACACTTAGTGGCAATCCGATTGCTATGATTGCCGGGTATACCACCCTCAAAGCATTGCATGATTCACCTGGCATTTATGAAAGCCTGGCGAATAAAACTGCTTACCTGAAAGTGGGTTTACAGAATTGCCTACAAGACAAATCAGTTCCTTTTGTAATTAACCAGATAGGAAGCATGATTAGTGTTCACTTCAGTGAAAGCCCAGTTACGGATTTTGCTTCTGCTGCGGGATCAGATATAGCACTATTTAATAAATTATTTCATCATATGCTTTCCCATGGCGTGTATTTGCCACCTTCCGCTTATGAAAGCTGGTTTTTAAGCGAGGCCTTAACATATGAAGACCTCGATCGTACTATTGAATCATTCGCGACATTTGACTTGTCAAGTTAAGATCTATAAAACAAGTGTAATAAAAAATAAAAAAGGCACAGAATAAATCCTGCGCCTTTACCCCAACTATATTAGCAAAGATTTTTTTATATATCTGTGCAAATGTCTCCTTAAAAGAATAAGTCAGACAAATCAGGGGTTTTTCCGTTAGCAACGGCCATTTCACATTTTTCAAAAATCTAATTCTACGCTATGTGTTCGAATACTATGCCAAACGAATTTTGTTTGGCAGAAATTAACCACATTATTATTATCGCTTGCTTCTCTATAACAGATTAACTGAAACAACGCTGTTTAATTTGAGTATGATACAATTCAGTCTCATTCACATTTGTGTATCATTCTCCACAAATTATTTTTAGAGGGCTTTTTCCCTACAAATAATTGTAGGCTTAATTCTTACCTTTGCATCCTTTTATCATTTTTACAGTTCATAACATGAAGTATCGTGAGTATAAGCAGTTGAATCTTACCGAAATAGCTGCTGGAATATTGGAAAAATGGCAGGAAGAAAAGGCTTTTGAAAGAAGTATTAGCCTACGGAACGGCGCAGACCAGTTTGTGTTTTACGAGGGTCCCCCAAGCGCCAATGGAATGCCCGGAATCCATCATGTAATTTCCCGAACGCTGAAAGATCTTGTATGTCGTTTTAAAACTATGAATGGCTTTCAGGTACAACGAAAAGGTGGGTGGGATACGCATGGCTTGCCAATAGAGTTGGGTGTAGAAAAGTTGTTGGGAATCACTAAAGAAGATATTGGCAAAAAGTTATCTGTCGAAGAATATAATGCCACCTGTCGCAGAGAAGTTCTCAAGTTTAAAGATAAATGGGACGAACTGACTAATAAGATGGGTTATTGGGTTGACCTTGAGAATCCTTACATCACTTTTAAAAATGAGTATATAGAAACTTTGTGGTGGTGTTTGAAAGAATTATATACTAAGGGGCTGCTTTACGAAGATGTAAGTATCCAACCGTATTCACCTGCGGCCGGCACGGGTTTGAGTTCACATGAACTTAACCAACCTGGCACCTATAAAGATGTGAAAGATACCAGCGTGGTTGCAATGTTTAAAGCAGTCAAAAATGAGAAATCACAATTCTTATTTGATGCAGCACAAACAGATGAATTATTTTTTCTTGCATGGACTACTACTCCATGGACGCTTCCATCAAATTTAGGATTAACGGTAGGTCCAAATATTGATTACCAATTAATAAAAACTAAAAACCCTTACACAAAAAAAATAATCAATGTTGTATTAACAAAAGAAAGGTTCACGAGTTATTTTTTTTACAATGAGTTAATGAGTGTTGGCGATGAAACGAGAGGATTCGCTTCGGTCGAAAGTCACCCTGATGAAGG
>JBDSPQ010000254.1:0-3471 GCA_039930305.1 Ginsengibacter sp.
TTCTGAAAAATTCAATGTTAGGACTGGAGCCCCAGGCATGGCAGTCGGAGCGGGTTGTATTTATATCTGAATCTTCTGCCCATGTTGTTAGTCCCATGCTGATATTTTCCCGCCACTTATCCAGCCATTTTAAATAATCATTTCCAAATCCGGCTTTTACCAATGCGCGGTGGAGGTAATATTTAAAATAAATAGAGGCAGGCGCTAATGAAGTTTCCGCTAATATTTTTTCACCCAGGGCTTTCGCTTCATTTTTGCTCACCATATCTGTGAGTATAGCCAGAGCATTCGCATGTTGTGAGAACAGGTCGTGCTCCGGTGTGTCCGCAAATAGTTGCCTGGAAGCGTCCCAGTATTTTTCCAGGATAAACCCCTTGAGTTGCGCAGCATTTTCAAGGTATAGTTCGGCAAAAGCTTTCATGCCCGTTTTTGCTTCCAAGTCCGCGGCAGTTTGGTAAGCTAATAACAGCTGCAGATCATTGAGAGCAGAATTTCCATTCTTACCGACGGGGCCTGTACCCGATACCCAGCCCGAACTTGTTACCCAATCGGTGAACATCCAGTCGGGTACGCCTTTTAATGAACCATCCTTCTGCTGGTACCGCCGGAAAAATTCCAACACCTGTCTCGTTCCCGCAATCTTATTTTTTATAAAATTTGTATCCCGGCCATACATATAATAATCGTGCAGCATGCCGATATACCAAAGAGAAAAAGTAGGAATATATTGTGGCGTATAAGAGGGGTGCCTACTTTCAGTAATGCCTTCCGGCTGCCGGGATTAATCCATCAGGTTAAGGGCATTTTTGAATAACCGGTCATCGCCGCTGTTGTATAATGAAACCAACGCCTGAATTCTGCCATCAGCAATGTATTGCAACTGCTCGTAATAAGGACAATCCATATAGGTTTCCACAGCACAGAGGCGGGCTGTTCGCCATCCAATTTGCAGGATCTTGTCGAGGCTCGCATCTGGTGTCTGGAGTGTAGCGTTGAACTGAAACGGATAACCGGTAAAAGTCCCATATATATCTTCTATTAGCAGGGGGTCTTCTTTCGTAGTCACTTTTAATTCAAGATATCTGTAGGTGCGGTAAGCCAGTGTGGTAAAGCGCTGCGCATTATCTCCATTTGAAATAATGCTGTCTTTTCTTCCCATGATAATTTTCCCCGCAACATCATCCCGGTTTCCCTTGGCGGGGTATTTATCATACAGAGCTTCTGCGTAAGTGATCAATATGCCTGCGGCTTTACCACCGCTGAACTCAAGCGTCGGATACGCATTGGTAAGAAAAGTTTGATCAAGTAAAATCGAGGCCTCGGTATTGGCCGGGATGCGTAATGCTGTTTTTGTACCGGGGAATGGATGTGGAACAGTAATACCTTGTGATCTTTTCGTCTGCACAAACCGTTGTTTTGTGAGTTCCATTTGCGGCAGAGATGAAGGCACCAACATCCATTCATTGTGCGTACCATACGCACCAAGAATATTTTTTGGAACGCCCGCCGATAATATTTGCGCATTTGACCAGGAGCTGTCATTTAAATTACTCTTTTCCCAATTGAAAACATGTGCGTTCATATCGACGAGTTCACCCGGACCTGCAACATAATAAGTGGGTAAAGAAATTTTAATAGGTCGATAGCTGCTATCTTTTATACATTTCCACGTATCATCCGTGTTCAATATCTCCTCAGCAGCATCTGCTCCCTGGAGGATAAACCCTGTGCGTAAAGTGATTTGTGCCTCAGGTCGCCAATCACCATCATTCCAGACTTTTGCGGCAACCACGTTTTTCCCCGCCGATAAATATCGGGCTATGTCTACTGTTTCATAATTCCAATGATTAATATCGCCCCTGGCCGGACCAAGTGAAACTAAAATTTCATTCACAAATAATTGATAACGGTTATCCGCTGACACATGAATAAAAAACGAAGCAGGCTGTGAGGAAAGATTAACATTTTTCCGAAAAATATAAACGCCGTATGCATCCGGACGTATACCCGGTACCGTTATCCATGAAGCTTTCCATGTATGTTCCAATAAAAGCTGGCGGACATTTTGACCATTAACAAAAAGCAAAGAGATAGAGAAAAGTATTGCTAGCGGCAACTTCAACAATCGTATCATTTATTAATTCTGATTCTGACAATTCTTCACAAACCGTCGTTTCAAGGTGCATGAAAATAATTAACAATGCCGAAACTTATTTAGTTTATCTAAAAAATATCTGCTACAGCCACTAAAAAGCCTGAATAGAGAAACAAATGTTCAATATTTTGTATGGGTTGAAGAAATATTCTTTAAACACTTCTAAAATCCCGCCTTTACATCCATTTGTTTATTGAACAGAAACATCGCACACGATAAAAAACATGGCACAATATTGTCTGTTATTAAATGCAGCCAATTTATTTTTTATGAAAAAGACATACAGTTTATTTATCACGCTATTTTGTTGTTTCCTTGTGAGCGACGCCCAGGTATACGACAGCTTGCGGTCGGGAAAGCCGGAATCGGGCACAATACCACGGATACACAATCCAGTAATAACTCCCGACCCGCAGCAGCAAACCATCAATCATGGCGCTACTGAAAGCAATGACCCTACTAACCTTAGCGATAAGAATAACGCTTATCCATTGATAATAAATCCCCAGACAAGTGTGCCTTCAAACCCCGTGACCATAGATGGAGGGGTAGCGCCCATTGAGACTTCGACTAATGACAAAGGGGTGATGCAAAACGGTGAGAGTAATGTTTCCAACCCAATTCGTAAATAATTCTCTACAAAGCTAAATTAACCTTTACCAGTTTATTTTCCTGGTATCGTTGTTTTTCTAATGAAGTCAACCTCGAACTGGCTGAAGGGTGTTTTATCTTTTCTATAGATATCATGGAACCACAGGTCCGGTTCCCCGCCATCCGGCATAGGAGTACTCCATGCGAAAATAGTGTTAGTCTTCCCGCTAACAAATCCCCAGTTTATCGCGCCGACATTTTCTTTTTTTAACAGCGGCATAATTACCTGGAAGATGCTGCCGTTTTTCCTGGCCATATATTCTGTGCAGATAAGTGGACGCTCAAATTTTCTCAGGGTATCTATTGCCTTTTTGTGGTTATCGATATATGAGTAATTGTGGTAAGTGACAACATCAGAATTTTCTAATTGAAATTTATTCAGCACCTGGAACTCCGGGGCATTATTCCAGACGCCGCTCGTTATGGGCTGCGAAGGATTTATTTCCTTTGCCCACGCATACACGTTATGCAGCAACGGGAGGCTTTTATTTAGTTGCCCGCTATTTCCTGGTTCATTATAGAGATCCCACATGAGGATACGGTCGTCATTCTTAAACGTATTAAGTAAATCTTTTACGTAGTTTTTAAGTACTTCCATCGTGTCGGGATGGCTGTAGATCATTGTCCCCGGATCGCGTACCCAACCCGAATTGTGTACACCGGTT
>JBDSPQ010000255.1:0-4396 GCA_039930305.1 Ginsengibacter sp.
AGTGAGTTCGAAGTATTGGCACATAATTTCAGAAATAATTATGAAGCAGCGATAGACTCTTATGGTAACATCTGGCAAAGCGATAATGATGACGATGGCAATCAAAGCACCCGGATAAATTATGTGATGGAACACGGCAACTATGGCTATACCGACGAGATGACAGGAGCAGGATGGAGGGCCAAACGTACGAATATGGAGACAGAAATTCCAAGGCGGCATTGGCACCAGGATGATCCTGGCTCGATACCCAACCTTTTACCTACCGGTGCCGGCTCACCGGCAGGTATGTGTTTTTATGAAGGAACTCTCTTACCTGAAGTTTTTCAAAACCAAATGATCCATTGCGAGGCTGGTAATAATATTGTAAGGGCCTACCCTACAACGAAAAATGGAGCCGGGTTTAAAGCGACCATAAAGCCTATCCTTGAAGGAACACTTGATCAATGGTTTCGGCCAGTGGATGTTTGCGCCGCGCCTGATGGTTCTTTATTCGTTGCAGATTGGTACGACCCCGGAGTTGGTGGCCACCAGATGGCTGATTTAAATCGCGGAAGAATTTACAGGATTGCACCAAAGACTGATGTCTATAATTTTCCTGCATTGGACCTTACAACAACCGGGGGAGCAATCGAGGCATTAAAAAATCCGAATGGAGCGACACGCTATCTGGGTTGGCAAAAAATAAAAAGTCTCGGCACGCAGGCTGAAGCATCGTTGCAAAAGCTATGGCAGTCGGAAAACCAAATATACCGGGCAAGAGCATTATGGCTTTTGACCAAAATACCCGGCAAGGAAGACCAATACATTCAAGAGGCCCTTGCTGACAAAAATCCGGATATACGTATTACGGGTTTCCGCGTGGCAAAGGAGACTATGCCTGATATTGCTCCTTATGCGACAAAGCTTGTACATGATACAGATCCCGGTGTAAGGAGGGAGGTTGCTGTAGCGCTGCACCACAACAAATCACCCAAGGCTCCCGAATTATGGGCCGAACTGGCTACCCAATATGATGGCAATGACAGGTGGTATCTTGAAGCCTTGGGTATCGGGGCAGATATGCAGTGGGATTCTTTTTTAACTGCCTATAAAAATAAATCGGGCGTTTCCGGATATAATAGTAAAGTAGCCCGGGATATTATCTGGCGATCACGTACGCCGCTTGCAATGGCGGTTTTTGCCAATATTATTGAAGATAGCCTGGTGACGGACAACGACAAATTGAGATTTTTCCGGGCATTTGATTTTATCAATTCTCCCGAAAAAGAAAAAGTATTGTTGGGATTACTTGATCACCAGGGTCCTGACCGCCAGTTTGTTATTTTGAACACCCTGAATCAATTAAATGCTGAAAGTATTTCAAAATCGCCTCTGCTACAGCGTACTTTGAAAAATACGCTGGATTCAATAAATGGTACACAGGAATTCGTAGACCTGGTGGGGAAATATCATGCGAAGCAATATAATGATGATCTTTTGAAAATCGCCCTCGCTTATCCGGATAGCAGCATTGGCAGCGATGCCGCCAATACCTTAGTGAAATACGGAGGATCCGCGCTTTTGAAAAAAGCTATAAAAAGCAACGACACCACAAGGGCGGAGTTGGCTCTGATGGCATTAGGTCACAGCGGAAGCAATGAAAGTGTAAATATGATGCAGGATATAATTAAAGACCCATCGTTAAAATTTTCGTTACGGGATCATGCAGTAAGAATGCAGGCTGCTGGCTGGAATGAATCAGCAAAGCTCCTGGAGATGTTGAAGCAAGGGAAAATTCCAAAGGATCTGAGAAGAAATGCGGCAATGGCCTTATCAAACTCTTATCGAAAGGATGTCAGGCAGGAAGCTTTAAAATTTTTACCGGTCTCCGATACATTGAGCGGTAAATCCTTGCCCGCTATAAATGAACTGGCAAAATTAGACGGAAATGCGGCAATGGGAGCAAAGGTGTTCTCAGCTACCTGCTCCAGCTGTCATAAAATAGATAATGAAGGGGAAAGCGTAGGGCCGGCACTTTCAAAAATAGGCAGCAAGCTCACCAAAGAGGCACTATATATTGCAATTATTCATCCTGATGAAGGAATAAGTTTTGGGTACGAAGGATATATTTTTAAAATGAAAGATGGGAATGTGTTGGCAGGAATTGTTACCAGTGAAACTGGTGACGTTACGGAAATAGTAATGCAGGGTGGTACTAAAAAGAAACTGGAAAAAACATCCATCGAATCAAAAACACAGATGAAAAATTCGATGATGCCGGCCAACCTTTACCAGACTATTTCACAGGAACAACTGGTGAATCTTGTTGAATATTTATACAGTAAAAAGTAAAGCGGTTTTAATGGTTCAGGGGCATTAGCTTTCGCCAATGCCCCTGGTTTTTGATTGAAAATTTATGACAGACTGTATTTTCCATCACTGATTAGCCGATCCGCAATTGATCTTCTTGCATCTTTGCTATTAAAGGGTTCCGATTTAGTAAAACGCTTTAAACCCAGCAGCATCATTTTTTGTTCATCGCCCCCGGCAAATGAATTAATGGCTTCTTTCCCGGCTTTCCCGACTTTGTCAATTGCATCATTAAGAAAACATTTCATAACAGCCACCTCAATTTCAATATTTCCCTGCGCTTCTTTATCTGATAACTTCATCACACGAAGCAAAGTACTTTCGGCGACGAAAGTTTCAATGGCCATATCGGCAATATTCATGATGATTTCCTGCTCATCCTGCAGTTTGGTAGTCAATTTTTGTACTGCGGCCCCCGCCACCATCAGAATGCATTTCTTCATATTCTGAACTACCTTTTTTTCTTTTGCAAAATTTCCTTCATCATCATTTCCAAAGTCAGGTATGCTCATTAGTTCCTTCTGTATATTCATCGCTGGCCCCATCAGATCAAGCCTTCCTTTCATTGCACGTTTCAACATCATATCCACAGTGAGCAACCTGTTTATTTCATTTGTGCCTTCATAAATTCGGTTGATACGACTATCGCGATATGCCTTGCTTACGAGGTATTCGTCACTGTAACCATTACCGCCATGTATTTGTACACCTTCATCCACCACAAAATCAAGCACCTCGCTGCCATGCACTTTCAGGATGGCGCATTCGATCGCATATTCTTCTGCCGCACCAAGCAAAGCTTCATTAAATGGTTTTCCTTCAGCTATCAACTGCTGCTCTCTTTCATCTATCCAGTTAGCGGTACGGTATAAGGCGCTTTCATCTGCATACACCTTTATGGCCATCTCTGCTATCTTATGCTTTATCGCACCAAAATTCGCAATGGCGGTTTTAAACTGTTCCCGGGTGTTTGCATATTGAATTGAATCGCTAAGATTCATTTTGGCACCTCCAATTGCGGCAGCACCCAACTTCAACCTGCCTATGTTCAGAATATTAAAAGCGATAATGTGGCCTTTACCAATCTCACCTAAAACGTTTTCCACCGGTACTTTGCAATCCTGAAAATACAACTGCACGGTGGACGAACCTTTAATACCCATTTTATGCTCCTCAGGTCCGACACTAAAACCTTCAAAGCCACGTTCAACAATGAATGCCGTAAATTTATCGCCATCAATTTTAGCAAAAACGGTATAAATATCTGCAAAGCCTCCGTTGGTGATCCAGCATTTCTGCCCGTTGAGCAAATAAAATTTTCCATCTTCAGAGAGTGTTGCCGTAGTTTTTGCGCCGAGCGCATCGCTGCCACTACCCGGCTCCGTTAGCCCATAAGACCCTTTCCATTCACCCGTTGCCAGTTTTGATATATACTTATTCTTTTGCGCATCTGTCCCAAAATAGAGTATGGGCAATGTACCGATACCCGCATGTGCGCTCATGGCGACACTGAAGGAAAATCCGGCGCCAAGACCCTCACTTACTAAGGTTGATGTTACAAAGTCTTTGCCCAATCCCTGATACTCTTCTGGTATAGAAGCGCCGAGCAAACCCTGTTCCCCCGCCTTCTCCATGAGCTTTGGCATCAGTCCCGGTTCGAGTTTATCTATCCTTTCAATAACGGGAATTACTTCCGTTTTTAAAAACTGGAGGCACATGTCGCGAACCATTATTTGCTCTTCGGTGTAG
This sequence comes from Ginsengibacter sp., assembly GCA_039930305.1. Lineage (GTDB taxonomy): Bacteria > Bacteroidota > Bacteroidia > Chitinophagales > Chitinophagaceae > Ginsengibacter. The sequence continues at coordinate 4,102 of JBDSPQ010000255.1, forward strand.
TCTTCCGGCGTAAATGTCGTAAATGGATTACTCTCCTTCACCAGCCATTCGCCGCCTTTTAAAACAGATTCGGATCTAGTAGTGTTCATGATTGTTAATTTAAATATGAGGGTATTAAAGAGTTATTGATTGTTTTCCGTTAAAACACGATTTGCCAGGTTATCATAAACCATTTGCAAAACTTCTTTTGCAATTTCTATCTGCCCGTTTGTAACGCCAGCCAAGGCTTCATTCAGTGTCTGGTTAGCTATCTCCATCGTTTTTTCCTGTAGATTCTGTGCCTCTTTGGTAAGGT
>JBDSPQ010000256.1:0-3418 GCA_039930305.1 Ginsengibacter sp.
TTTTGCCCTGGCTAAAAAAATGTCTACATATAAGCACGAATGAAGTGTACGCAATTTTGAGCGAAGATTTTATTTTCAAGCCGGCGCTTCAATATTTTTTGCAGGTAAAATTATTGATCAATAAAAAAGGCGAATTGATCGCTACTCCACTGGAGGGAAATGGTTCCGGGGATTTTGCGAATTTGCTGCAGACAGATGCTTTTATGGAATTACCTTTGGAAAGAAATGATTTTAAGAAGGGTGAAGTATTCAGGATATGGCCCTTCAAAGGACTGATATAAGCAATAAATAATCATGAATGATTTCTCACATATCGACAACACAGGCAAGCCTGTGATGGTAGATGTAAGTGCAAAGAAAATTTCACAACGCATGGCGATTGCAGAAAGCATTGTATTACTTCCAGGTGAAGTTTTGAATAAACTGGTCGACGGTGATATTCAAACGAAGAAAGGTGCAGTGTTTCAAACCGCAATTATAGCCGGAATAATGGCCGCAAAAAAAACGGGAGAATTAATACCGCTCTGCCATCCTTTGGGTCTCGATAATTGTGCTGTTGATATACAATTGAATGAAAAAAACGAAGTGATCATTAATTGCATCGCCAGCATTGAATCAAAGACTGGTGTGGAAATGGAGGCTTTGGTAGGCGCATCTATTGCAGCACTCACAATTTATGATATGTGTAAGGCACTCAGCCATGACATCGTTATTAAAGAAACAAGGTTAATCAAAAAGACAGGCGGTAAAAACGATTTTGAAAGAAAGTAAGCAAATGGAAACCGAACAATCAAAAATAAATGGACTCGTACTTGCCGGGGGCAAAAGTAAGCGCATGGGGCGCGATAAAAGTTCCATTCAATGGCATGGAAAAGAACAGCAATATTACATCGCCGATTTACTAAAGCCACTTTGCGATGAGGTTTATATATCTCACAGGCAAGGCCAGGAAGCGGAACCAAATACGAATTATAAAACTCTTACAGATTCTTATACAGGCATAGGCCCATATGCAGGAATACTCTCAGCATTTAACTTCAACCCGAAAGCCTCGTGGCTGGTGGTCGCCTGCGACTTACCATTATTGGATAACCATACTTTAAAATATTTGCTGGCAAACAGGAATATAAATGCAATAGCGACAACTTTTAAAAGCCCTTTTGACGGGCTCCCCGAACCATTAATTACTATTTGGGAACCAAAAAGCCAGGAAGTATTGCTTTCTTTTTTATCTAACGGATACACCTGTCCCAGGAAAGTTTTAATAAAAAGTGAAAATGTGCACATACTTCTACCGCCAGATGGAGATGCGCTTATGAATGTAAATACTCCTGAAGATTTTGCGAAGGCCGAAAAGATTATTCAAAAACACCAGGTACACAATGCAGGATGAATGGCTACGATATAGTTGCCAGTTAACCTTGCCCGGATTCGGAGAAGATGGCCAGGAGAAACTACAAAAGGCAAAAGTTTTAATCGTAGGGGCTGGTGGCCTTGGATGCCCTGCCGCTCAATATCTTGCCGCTGCGGGAGTCGGCACAATCGGCATAGCAGATTTTGATACCATTTCCATCAGTAACCTACACCGCCAAATACTGTATACGCCTGCCGAGGTTGGATTATTAAAATCGGAAACTGCCTGCAAAAAATTACAATTTCAAAATCCGGGTATATCACTGGTGCCCATTAGCGAAAAAATTACTTCTAACAATGTAATGAACGTAATTCAATACTATGATATCATCGTAGATGGCACCGACAATTTCGAAACTAAATATCTATTGAATGATGCCTGCGTGTTAACCGGTAAACCTTTTGTGTATGGAGCCATTTACCAATATGAAGGACAGGTATCTGTTTTAAACGTAGCAGATGAATCAGGAACTTATTCACCAAACTACAGGGATCTCTTTCCTAGTGTAAACGCATCCCAGATTCCCAACTGCGCCGAAGGAGGTGTTATTCCAACCATCGCCGGAATAGTAGGTTGTGTCCAGGCAAATGAAGTAATTAAATGGATTACGGGAGCCGGCAGTTTACTTTCCGGAAAAATATTTATGCTTGATGCCGCGACTTTGCAAAGCCGGATAATTAAAACAGGCGCAGTATCCAAAACCGTTGTTACCGGGCTTATTCCTACAGAAACCGTAGACCTACTCTCTGTTGAAGCTGTGCAGGAAGGTATTAGGAAAAAACTTTATGAATTAATTGATGTGAGAAATGCCGATGAGCGGGCAGCTTTTCATATTGGTGGCAAACATATTCCGCTCCAGGTATTACAGGAAAGACTGCCTGATGAAGAATTGACAATGCCTGTTGTATTTTATTGCGAAACAGGAAGACGTAGCGTGGAGGCTATAAAAATTGCGCACAAGATTTTTCAGAACAAAAGTTTTTTTTCTCTTGAAGGCGGATTGAAAAATTGGAAAGAAAAAGAAAATAATATTTTATAATCCAGGGTTAAATCAGCGATACGATTAATAAGCTAATCCCTATCCGCCGCTCACCGGTGGCACAATAGCTACCTCGTCATTTTCGGTAACCAACTGTTCGGTGGAAGCATACTCATTATTTACTGCCACAAGATAGGAGCCCAGCTTTTGGAGCTCAGGCTTCGCATCTTCCAGTATCATTCTTACTGTCCCTACAGAAAGATTTTCAGAAAAATTATATGCTAATTTATACGACTCACCATCAAATATTTCTTTTGCAATCCCAAACATCTTAACGTAAATAATCATGGCTGCTTAATTTTTTAAAAATGTACATGTTTGCTCAATACTTCAAAGCCGGCAAAAAATACTAGCAAGGCCGTAACCCTTCTTATAACAATGGGATTGAATTTCGCCGCACCCATTCTTGAACCTATTTGCCCTCCAACAAAAACAGCTATACAAAGAAAAATAATCCTCGTATAATTTATTCCAGCTGGAAGCGTACTCAATTGCCCCGCGATTCCTGAAATTGAATTTACCAAAATGAAGACGCTGGCGGTGGCTGCAATTTTTTTAGGAGTATCCCATTTCAATAAATTAAGCAAAGGTGATAAAAATATACCGCCGCCGATGCCTACCATTCCTGAAAGAAATCCAATCACGCCGCCAAGTAGGCCATCTTTTATATAATGGTATTTACCCGGAGTTCTTACATTGTTTATGTCCGTAGGTTTTGTCTTGATCCACAATAAGATACCGGCAACGAGAAGACTACAACCAAGAATGATAAAAAAAGTGTCCTGGCTTAATTTCATCCTCGCACCGACAAAAGCAAGTGGCACACTTATGATCGCAACAGGAATAATTTTCTTCCAGTCTGTTTGTTTATTCCTGATGAAAATAATTGTACCGCCTGTTACCACTATAATATTACATAAAAGTGCTACCAGCCTGATTTCCTTAAACGGCAGTGCATAAACCGC
>JBDSPQ010000257.1:0-2731 GCA_039930305.1 Ginsengibacter sp.
TTTTATTGAGCTTTACAGAAGCAAGGCCATAAAAATAATTCGCCGCAGGATCATAAGTATTTACACTCAAAGCCGTGCGTGCAAAAGAATAAGCCGAATCATAATTCATTTTTCTGTATTGCAAAAAAGCCATTTCACTCAATGCAGGTAGAAACGCGGGGTCTTTATGTAGGGATGTCCGAATGTCATTTTCTGCCATTGTATAATGTCTTGTATCAGATTCATATTTTCCTTTGAGATAAAATCCATACGCTGTATTCCAGTCAAAATTTTTATACGCTTCTAATGGCCTGTCTAATATTTTTTCATCACTGTCTCCCAGGTTTACTATGCTTCCGGCAAGTTTTATTTTTTTTATGGCCCCGCCATTTATAAGAGAAATATCCTGTTGAAAAGATTGCAAAGGTTTTAAGTTCACCGGCATGTTCAGGATAAGATTCTCGTTCGCATCCCACACTTTCAATGTATCATTAATATAGCTGACGGGTGAAATAAAAATCACTTTTTTTCCATCAACTGTTTTGATATTAATAACTCCATTCCGATCAGCATTCGCGACCCCATCCGTATGTTGAAAAGGATACCAATACTCGCTCCAGGTATCGGTATTGTACGGAGCGAAATCAAATTGCTTGAATGGGCTTAATAAACTTTCGGGAGCATTTTGATTGTACAATCTTCCACTTTGTATTTCAGTATATTGTCCACTATTATCAGTCAATAATTTTTCCCATATCATCCCTTGTCTTGACAATCCCCATATCCATATCTTCTTTCCAATCTTTGCCTGCCGCTCTGCATAATGTATCATGCCGAAATTTTCTTTTTGCCACAACACACCAAAGTATTTGCTGTAAGCGCCGGTAACGTGATAGGATTTGTACCCCCCAAAATCATTTTGATTGTAGATGAAAATATTTTTATCATTTTCCGGGTTTACAGGAAAATCAAAGAGTTTGCCATCATGAAAGATGTAATGGTTGCCTGGAAAAATATATTCCAGGCTGTCAGTAACTTTTTGCCCGAGGTTCATCCAGCTATAATAAGGCTGAGGTAACGAAGTGCCGTTGTGCCAAAAGAAACGGGTGATGAAATATGCCTTGTCTTTTGGCAAATTTATTTCCATATTCCAACGTGTTTGCGTAAGGAGGTCGAGCAGACTTATGATACAACTTACACTGCCATCCGCATTTTTTTTGTTGAGATAATTTACCGGAGTTGCCACGCCGGGCGTATGCCCGATAATGCCGAAGTTGGCTTCCAATCCGCCACTGGTCCATGGGCCACGCATGGCGATATCTCTGAATTTTACAGCATCGTTATCATAGATAAAAGGCTTGCCATTTTTTTTATCAATCGCCGTCCATATTTTGCCGCCTATCTGCGGCAGGATCATTAATTTAATAAAATCGTTTTCGAGTTCTACTACCTTCCATTCTTTTCTAACAGAATTATCAGTAAATCCATCATAGCGGAAATAAGGATAAAATATAGCAGCAGGATCAGGCACGGGGTTCGGATCGGAGAAAGGATATGTTGTAAATGTTTTATTGTATTCGCGGAAGGAAGCATCGGATTGAGCGAAGGAATGCTTGATGGCTCCCATTAACAGAACTAAAAGAAATAAGCGCATTTCAAACAGTTTTACGGATTTAAATTTAATAAGATGGGCGCATACCCTTTCTTTTCCAGTAATCAATTATTGGCTGATAAGGCCCGTATTAATGTTGAGCTTCGGAAAAGGTATCGGCGAAAGGGCCCCGGTCATAATCCAGCGCTTTTTCCTCAACATGCGGATACTGAAATTCGTCAACATCGGACCGTTGATGAGCAACATCATCATTAACGAAAGCAGCAATATCAAGAGCTTCAGCATCTGTAAGAATGGGTGTATGATATGTTGCGCTGTCATACGGCATATTGGCAACAAGCCACTGAGCCATTTTAATATTACTATGCATACTGGAGCCGGGCTGGTAAGCCTTCAACCCCCACAAAGGAGGATATGTATATGATGCGCTGTCAGGCTGTATCACTCCTTCGCCCGATACGCCATGGCATCTGTTGCAGTGTTGTGTATATAAAGTTGACCCTTTAATTGGGGAAGCTGCCTGCTGCGGAAAAGCGATTGTCTTGTTCTTTAACCCTTTAGTATCCTTATCAACGCCGGAAGAGTCGCTGAGCCATTTTAGGTAGGAAATAAATGCAACCATTTCTTTACTATCAAGCGGTAAGGGTTTCCCTAAGTGCGGATGCATAACGCAATTATTAATTCTCTCTGCCATTGACAACACTCTTCCTTCCCTGGCGCGATACTGCGGATAATTTCTAAAAGAAGTGACAAGGCTGAATGAATACGGCTTCGCACCTGCATCCTGGTGGCAGTTAGTACAGTTCATTTTATTGCCGAGGTATTTGCCATTTATTCCATCTGGGCCAATATAATAAGCAGTTTTTAACATTAGTTCCCTTCCATAGCGAACCATCTCCCCGTATTTGTTATCGGGAATTTTTGTGGTATCTATTTTAAATAAACTATCTGTTTTTACTAGTGCTGATTCGTTATGGGCTGTCTTTGAATTGTCATCGTTACAGGAAACAAACTGAATAGTTGTTAGAAATAAAGCACAAAAAAAAGCAAGCACATAAAATCTTTTCATCTATATAATTTTAACCGAATTATGTATTTAGTTCTTTTTGAATAAACTTTATCAAAATATCTATTCCTTTA
>JBDSPQ010000258.1:0-3054 GCA_039930305.1 Ginsengibacter sp.
GTTTCGTCAACTTTAGTATATCCTTCATATTAGCATGCGCCGAAAACATAATGATTGGAATCTCTTTGGTTTTATCATTTGCCTTCAATTCATTGCATACTTCGATGCCGCTTATGCCTGAAAGTACCACGTCTAATAATATCAAATGGGGACGGAAAGTTTTTGTTTTTGCCATTACATCCTCGCCGCGCGGTATAGCCATTACCTTAAACCCATATCTCTTTAAAACAATTTTTACTACCCAAAGAACGTCATGATTATCTTCAACAATTAATATACGATTCATATAGCTGGTCTATAATTACTATTTTTTTACCCGAGATATTTGAGTTTTAGGGCTTTTTCAAATATGTACAAACCTACATATTTCCTCTTAGAAAAAAAATGCTGTTTAGAAATCGGCAATTGCTAATGAAACAATCGTTATGCCAAATCTGCCATATATATTTTTTTCATATTCATTCTGCTATATTTAACACCAGGCCATTATGTTTTTTGTCCGCCATCAATTTGCCAAGATTCCATCAGATAGTAAAGCTTTCCCCAGAAAAAGAATTAGGGTTGGAGTTTTGGTAGCAATTTTAGCAACCGAGATGCCTATTCTATTTAAAAAGAATATTGAATTTAGAAAAAAGTTATAAAAGCCCAGCTTAGAGGGAAAGCCTTATTAACAAACAGATGAATGAAAGAAAAAAAATCTACAAAGAGTAGAAGTAATTGCCGTTCTGCCTTAAATTCCGAGGGCGGCCTTGAGATTATTGTATCCTAATTTGCTCGCCGGTAATTTTATGCCGGTATTTAATATCACCATGTGGCTGTCTTTCTCATATGGATCAATTCTCGTAATCATATGTGAATTTACAATGTAAGAACGGTGAATACGGACGAAGTGATGTCTGCCCAAAGAGTTCTCAAAAAATTGCATTGTCTGCTTTTTAAGATAAATTCCCTCAGCGGTTGTGATTTTTACATAATCATCGGCGGCCTGGAGGTATTCTATTTTATTTACCGGAATTATTTTGATATTATTTCGATCCTTCACCACCACTCTGTTCTGTTGCAAAGGTGAATTTGCTGCTTCCTCCACAGCCGCCTGTACCGGGCCCTTGTCATTGTGTTGGAAAAACTTTTGCAAAGCTCTGGCAAACCGGTCTTTACTAAAGGGTTTGAGCAGGTAATCAACTGCATTCGCTTCGAAGGCTTTGATAGCAAATTCATCGAAAGCGGTAGTGAAAATGATGGGCGGGGGTGTTTCAAATAACTCCAGCATTTCAAATCCATTAATCTTTGGCATTTGGATATCCAGGAAAACTAAATCGGGCGAGTGCTCTGATATAACTTTAAATCCTTCAAAGCCGTCACTGCATTCTGCTGTTATTTGCAAATTATCATATTCAGTGATGTACTCTTTAATTACACCCCTTGCCAAAGGCTCATCGTCAATAATAACAGTCTTTATCATACTTGCGGAATTAATATAGTAGTCGTAAAACAGGTTCCATCTTTTTCGGTGATTAAAAGATCTTGCCGGGCGAATAACAGGAACAGTCTTCTTTGTATATATGACAGCCCGAAACCCGTGCCTTTAACCGGCTGGGATGTTTCCGGATCGAAGGGGTTTTGAACCCTTATTTTCAGATTTGAGTTTTCGATTTCGGCTTGCACTGTTATGAGTACATTGCCTGTGGTATCATAAAGCCCAAACTTAATTGCATTTTCTACTACGGGTTGTAATAGCATTAATGGGAGAGTACCTGCCAGTGCCGGGTCAGTACAAGTAATTTCAGTCTGCAGCCTGTGGCCAAACCGCACTTTTTCGATGTCAAGATAAAGCCTGAGGTATTGCAGTTCTTCTTCTAGCGAATTCCATAGTTTATCGTCATTTCTTAACGTGCCCCTAAGAAAATCACTCAGCTGCTGTATCATGTGTCTTGCTTTTTCGGGCTGGCTGACTGTTAAAGCGCTTATTGAGTTCAGGCTATTAAACAAAAAATGTGGCTGCAATTGTTGCCGCAACGTGAACAATTCCGCCTCCCTGGAAAGCCTTTCCAGATCAGCCTTTCTTTCGCTGGTATCTTTTTGCTCTGCCTGGGTGTACCAAAGAAGGCTGATTAATGCAACGCAGCCGACCAATAAAAACAAAATTCCGAACCGGATGCCGGTAGATTGACCAAGAGCTGCAGTGTAATGTAGATCATTTTTAAAAATCAGCCACAGCACAGTTCTTGCCAGGAGAGAAGAGATGCCGCTAAGGGCAAAACTGATAGTAAAGACATACCAGTATTTTTCTTTTCCGGGCAGGTAATACCGCATATTATTAAAAATCAACAGGCAGCTTCCAGCTAAAAGCAAGTTGTTGATGAAAGCATCTGTGATTATCTCAACCCAGGTGAGACCATAAGTTTTTAAAATTCCTGTAAGTAATACGGAATAAATAATACTTACAATAGCCCAGCAAAGTATCCCCGCAACAAAAAGCTTCTTCCCGCCAGTATTGAAATCATTCAAGGTATCATCAATTTAGTGGAAGACATTTTAGCATGCTATTTTCAAGGATGTGTTTGGCTCGCAACTGTGTAGTCCTGATATAGTTTTCAGCTTCGTTTTCCTCGCAAATGCGGGAATAAAGCTCTGTTCCGTCCACCAGTTCTGAAATTGGATGAAGTTCCGATACATCGATAAATTTCCAATGAACGGGCTTTTGTATATTATTCAAAAAATTATCTTCCTCGTTATGGCCGGTAGAGCGGGCTTTTTGAAAAGCATGAAAATCATCTTCAGCAAATAAGAGCCTTAATTGTTCATCAAACTGTGGGGTATGCGCTCCATCGCCGCAAATAATTCTATAAACTAATTTAGCAAGGTACCATTTCATAAAAAACTTTTTAGATAAATTAAAGCAGATCCATTGCGCAAGCAATAGATAGAGCGGGTTTAATAGTTTCTCACCTCTATGCCACCGAAAACACATGTTCCTTTTAAAACCATTATTTTTCGGGGATCTGGCATAGCTGTGTTCACACTTCTTTTATCTTCTATACCTCCAAAAACAGC
>JBDSPQ010000259.1:0-2929 GCA_039930305.1 Ginsengibacter sp.
ATCATATAAGGCGATCGCTTTCTCCCGGTACGAAGGCATATAGGTAAAATCCGTATTCAAAGAACTGTCAAAGTAGGAGATGGCTTTTCTCTTATCACCGATATAGCTATTATATAGTCCCTTTAGGAAAAACGCATCCCTCGCGTACTTGACGTAATTCCCGGATAAAAGACTGTCTGCGATTTCAAGAGAAACTCTATTTTTCACTTCCGCGTATACTGTCCCCAGGGCAATAAGATATTCCGGCAAGGGATAAATGCTGACGGCATGTTCCAACGCATTGAGGGCTTCTGCAGTATCACTGTTTTCAAAATGCAGCGTTGCTTTCATATTCCATAAATAAGCATTGCCACTGTTTCTTTTGATTTCGTTATCAGTAATGGCTATTGCCTTTTTATATTCTCCATCATCCCGGTACGACTCGATTAATTTTTGAACCAACATAAGTGAATCGGGATATTTTTTGATTGATTCTTTTAAAGCTTGTTTGGAATCTGGCATTGCGGTAGCCCGCGCATCCTCTGCAGGATTTTTACATGAGATAAACAGAACAGAAATACAAATACATAATTGCGGAAAAAATCTTTTAGACATACAACAAATGTACTATCCAATATTGAAGAAGGTTCTGTCAACAAATCCAGTAAAATATAAAGTTTGGGTAAATTAAACCTGGTGTATTATTTAATTGGACAAGCAACGCAATTAATTTCTACCTGATGCGATTTCGTGTATTCATAAAAAATGCAAACAATATTTAATTTGCCCCTGCGGGAAGTTTTCCTGCAACTATGGCTATTGAGAAATTTTTAAAGGTATTTTGCGTTTAAGTGGAAACCGCTGTATGAATATCGCAACATATTACCCCCGGCTAATTGTTTTTCTTTCTATTATTACCTTTTTATTATCGTGCACTAAAACCGATACTTTAAAAGGTTTGCCATCTATCGATGCCTCAAGCAACAAAACCACAGGCAGCTCAGCAAATGATTTTTTAAGCGCAAATAATTATACCTCTGTAAAAGTAGAAATACAATTTATGCCCGGCTTTCAACCTGATGCGGCTTCGGTAAATAACTTAACCGGTTTTCTAAAAAATATAACTAATAAGCCTGTCGGAATTAATGTGACCCAGCAAGTAATTAGTTCAGGCAGCAAAAGCGTCTATACAATAACTGATATAGGTGCCCTGGAAAAAAGTAACCGGAATTCATATAATTCAGGAAAAGAACTCGCAGTATATATATTGGTGGTAGATGGTTCCTACAGCGATCCGAACGTGCTGGGTATAGCTTTTAGAAACACCTCTGTTTGCTTATTTGGGAAAACAATTTTTGATAATTCAGGAGGCATCGGGCAGGCGAGCCGTACGAAAGTGCTTACCACCGTGCTGCAACATGAATTCGGCCATCTGCTTGGTTTGGTAGATCTAGGCTCTGCAATGACCATAAATCATAAGGACGTGCCCCATGGAAATCACTGTAACAATCAGCAATGCCTGATGTACTATGCCACAGAAACAACAGATCTACTCGGCTTCCTGGTCACAGGAAATGTGCCAGTATTAGACAATAATTGCCTGGATGATTTACAATCGAATGGCGGTAAATAAATTATCTGGCTACATTCAATTCGATCACTTCACAATCTTTAATATCTTTTTTATCAATATTAAATCGGATAACTGTTCTCACTTTTTGCCAGCCATGTTTTCCCGCTGCACCCGGATTCATGTGAAGGCATTGTAATTGTTCATCGTACATCACTTTCAAAATATGTGAGTGGCCGCTGATAAACAACTGCGGTTGATGAATTAAAATTTCTCTTTTTGATTCGCGGTTATATTTAGGGGGGTAGCCCCCAATGTGGCGCATCAGCACTTTCACTTCTTCGCAATAGAAGGAGAGTTGTTCAGGATAAATAGTTCGGATATCATAACCATCGATATTTCCATACACGCCCCGCAAAGGTTTTATAGATTGCAGACTCTCTGCTACAGCGGCAGTACCAAAGTCTCCCGCATGCCATATTTCATCGCACGATTCGAAGTAGGTCAGAATTTGCGGATCTAAGTAATTATGTGTGTCTGAAATAAGTCCGATACGGGTCAAGGCATAAAATTGTTAGAATTAAAAAAAGCAGATTTCCTGGCAGCAAGCTAATTAGTATGCTCTGATTCATGAAACTAATTATCATTAAATTTGAGTGAGTTACATAGATTCATGCATGTTTTATTTCCCCGTTAATTAAGAATCTCATATATGCCACACTATCAACAATCAGGATCTTTTCCGCATAAAAGACATACCCAATTTAGAAAACCTGGCGGCGACCTGTATTCCGAGCAGCTATTCTCGACTGAAGGGTTTTCCTCTGACTCATCTCTTTTGTACCATACCCATCCACCCACCCAGATCATTAAAACTGAAAAACCGCATTCCGTGATGCCGGAGGTAGCCGAAGAAAAGATGCTTCAACACAGAAGTTTCCAGGGGTTTAGAATAAAGTCACATAAAGATTATCTAAAAAGCCGCAAGCCCATCCTTATAAACAATGATTGCCATATTTCTCTTGCTGCACCCAGCCAGGGTATGCGCACTTACTTTTATAAAAATGCCGACGCTGATGAAATATTATTCATTCATGAAGGTGCCGGAAAATTAAAGACACTTTATGGCGAACTTCCCTTTAGCTATGGAGATTACCTGGTATTGCCACGCGGCACCATTTACCAGGTGGAATTTGAGTCGGAACAGAACCGCATGTTTATTGTAGAATCCTTTAGCCCGGTTCGGTATCCTAAAAGATATGTTTCAAAATTTGGTCAGCTTATGGAAAATGCGCCTTTCTGCGAACGGGATATAAGAGTGCCTCAAAACCTTCAAACGCATGATGAAAAAGGAGATTTTTTAATCATGATAAAAAAGAA
>JBDSPQ010000260.1:0-5741 GCA_039930305.1 Ginsengibacter sp.
TTTCAGGTTTCTAAAAGTTTCAGCTTTCTGAAAATCTCCCTGTATATAAAAGATCTTCGCTGAAAACTCCTGCCATTTTTTTGGTTGTGCAATGCCATTGCGGCTGAACTCATTAATACTTGCAAGCAGTTCCTCTTTAAATATATTTTCATCACCTGGCAAATAATCAATGCAATAAATGGCGAATACTGCGGGCAGGTGATTCGAGATAAAAAGGTTGTACAGTGCGGGCACCAATTTTCGCCTCGTAAGGTCTCCCTTACCACCGAATATGGTTATCAATGCGGGAAGCGGAGCTTTTTTTTCGTTCATTTAGGTTGGCTTAAAATTAAAATTGTGCAGGCAATGTTTGTATTGAATTGCGGAGATGAATAAAGATCAAAACTAAAACAAATTCTTTTACTGATTGATTCACCAACGGGGTGTAAGGCAAGTGATGGATATAATTAATTATATCATGGTGTCTATTTTGTAAGTGTAAGTAAATATTTCCTTATAAATTACTCAAACTACCTTCACTCCTCTTCCCTGTCTCCTCACTACTCAATTCCCCTGACTCAAATTTTTCAGCGGGCAATATTTCATATAATTCAATATAACGGTTGCGGATAGTTGCAAACACATCGAGACAGAGAACACAGTAATTATTTCATTTTACTTAATTTCTTTCAGCCATTTTTCTGCTTCCTTGTAGTCATTGAAGAACTGGGAGGTGATGCTGCCTGCCATTATATCGATACTCTTCTCTGCGGCAAGCTGGCTAAAGGTGCTTGGCGAATATACCCAGGCAAAATATTGCAACCCGGCATTCTGCATTTGCGGAAACCAGATGTTGCCACCCCACTCTGCCGCTTCTGACCAATTGCCCAATACATGTGTATTATCGTTTAGTACTTTCGTACACTTATTCTTTTTCAAAAGATCCAGCATAACGAGGCAGCCTCTTTGTACAGATTCCAGGTCCTGGAAACCCGTCCAGTCTGCTTCTATCCATTTATTTTCTTTGCTGTAATTTATTTTTACCTGTTCATCTGCATAGTAGCTGAAATTATCTGTCTGAATACCTGCACCGGCAAGCCCTTTATTTCGCGGGAGCAGGAAATAAAATGTGGACCCTTTGTCCACTTCACTTTCTATCCAAAAATTACCGTTATGCGCTTTGATGATATTGGCCGAGATGTATAAGCCAAGCCCAAGCCCCCCGAAGCGCAACGAATTGTTCACGCGATAGAAGCGGTCAAATAATTTGGTGATGTTTTCCCTTTCGATACCGATGCCAAAATCCTGTACGGAGACTATAATATTTTCATCCGAAACGTCGTAGCGGATAATTACTTTTTCACCCTCGGGGGAATATTTTACGGCGTTAGTAAGCAGGTTAGTGATCACCTGCTCCAGCCTCAACTTGTCGCCGCTATAAAGGACGCTTTCATTTGATTCAATGGTAAGTAAATGCTTTGGTGATATGTGCTGTACGCTTTCCACCGTTTCTGAAATAAGTTCTCTAAAATCAAAGTCTTCTTTATTTAAATGCAGGTGGGCGCCTTCTATTTTATTTACGTCGAGCAGGTCGCCTACCAATTTGGTTAATTTGCTAAGCTGGTTATCCATTGTGAGCAGCAACCTTGCTTCTTGCGAACCTTCCTGCAAGGGCAACAATTGATTCAAAATATACACGATGCCTTTGAGGCTGGTGATAGGGGTTTTTAATTCATGTGAAGCAATACTGATGAACTCATCTTTTTTCTGTTCGCTGAATTTGTGCTCTTCAATATCAGTGTTGGTGCCAAACCATTTTACTTCACTGTCTTTAATGAAGAATGGTGTAGCCCTTGCAAGGTGCCACCTGTATTGATTATTCTTTCCCCGCAATCTGAACTCAACCTGGTACGCTTCGAAAGTTTTTAAAGAGTGCGCCCAGCTTTCAAGCACAGTCGGCAAATCATCAGGATGTATTACCTGCTGCCACCCTTCGCCTGTTATTTCTTCTGCAGACTTGCCAAAATAATTTACTGTTCGCTGGTTTACATAATCAAGGGCTCCGTCAGCCGCTGCCGTCCATACCTGCTGCGGCACTGAGTCTGCCATCAGCCTGAATTTTTCCTCGCTATCTTTTAATAACGCTTCTATTTCTTTTTGATCATTTATATCGGTACAGCTTCCATACCATTTAATTATTTTTCCTTCGGCATTGCGTATCGGAAGTGCTTTTCCTAGGTACCAGCAATACGTTCCCGGCTTCTTCCTGTTTTTAAAACGATATTCTATATGATAAGGCTGCCCGGTACGTACAGAATTATACCAGGTATCCCTGCACAATTCTACATCATCAGGATGCAGAATGGGCTCCCAGCTTTCATCTCCGCCCACATCATGCCTGAGGCCCGTAAAGTCATACCATTTTTTATTATAGTAATCGATGTATCCATCGGGCCTTGCCGTCCAAACGATCTGTGGCATGGAGTCTGCCAGTTCCCTGAATTGCTCTTCACTTTCTTTTAAAGCAACCTGTATCTTTTTTTGCTCATCAATATTAGTAGTGGTACCTATCCATTTTACAATTCTTCCTTCATTGTTTTTTACGGGAACTGTTTTTCCCATAAACCAATAGTAATTACCTCCGTGGTCTCTTATCCTGTATTCTCCAAAGTATTCAATTCCTTTCTCCATGGATTTCTGCCAATCGTCAGCAACATTTTTAAAATCTTCCGCATGAAAAACTTTGATCCATTCGCCGTTGTTTATTTCTTCGAGCGTTAACCCTGACCAGTCTGTCCATTGTTTATTTATATAAGATATTCTGCCATCGGGTTCTATTTCCCATACCATGTGAGGTATGGCATCGGCAATAAGGCGCAGCTTTTGTTCGCTTTCTTTTAAAACTTCTTCCGAATTCTTTTGTTCTGTTATATCAAGCGCAGTGCCGTATGTGCGAAGGTCATTTCCTTTTTCATCAAACACGGTATTGCCATTCACGCTCACCCAATGGATGGAACCATCGGGCCATACTACCCTGGCTTCATAAGATAAAATACCTGTAGCCTTTGCCCGGGTATGTGCTTCCTTACGAATGTGCGCATCTTCAGGATGGATAGCATTTTTCAAGTCCTCGTTCCTTATCTCCCTCGAAGCATCTAAGCCAAATATACCCGCAAACCTTGGCGAATAAATAATTTTACCGGTTTTAATATCAAGCTCATAAGTTCCCAGTCGTCCCGACTCAACTGCGTGGCCTAAGCGTTCTTCGTTCTCTTCTATCTTTTTTCTTGCCAACACACTTTCGGTCACATCATCGGCTACACCCATTACTCCATAGATAGTTCCATCTTCCTGGCGCAAGGCTTCGAACACAAATTTTACAAATATGGTTTGCATTTTACCATTACGCAGCAGATCAACCGGAAGTTCTTGTGCAACAAAGCGTTCTCCGGTATTGTACACATTATTTATAAGTTGTTCAAATCCCTGGTTGGCAACATCTGGCATCGCTTCAAAAGCAGGCTTGTTTATTACTTCATCAATCTTCCGCCCCCAAAGCTCCAGCATCAGTTCGTTGGCAACTTCTATCACATGATTGCTGCCGCTAAATATACTAAGGGCAACGGGTGCCTGCACGAACAGATTACTTAGTTGTTCTTTAAGATGCTGCTCTCTGCGTACTTTATTTGTTGTTTCGGTAACGGCGCAAAATACGCCAACTATAATGTCACTTTCATTATATATAGGGCTGTATGAAAAGGTAAAGTAGCATTCCTCCGGATACCCGTTTCTTTCAATTATCAATTGCTGGTCTTCAGACCAGGTGGCTTCTCCTTTTTGAAAAACACTTTCCAGCATTGGGCCAACGATGGGCCATATTTCCGGCCATACATCTTCGCCTTTTGCGCCTAAAGCTTTTGGATGCTTTGTTCCTATAATATCCCTGTAAGCATCATTATAGATTTTTATATAATCGTTTCCCCACCATAATAAAATAGGAAAACGCGAATTAAGGCAAATACTTACAGAAGTGCGCAAGCTTTGAGGCCATGTACCAGGAGCGCCGAGGGGCGTTTCAGACCAATCCTTTTTGCGGATCAATTCTCCCATTTCTCCGCCACCAGATAAAAAAGAAGGAGTTTTCAACATAGGTACTAGAGAAGGTTTCATTCGTTAGCGAAAGATTATTATTCTAATTATACTTTTATTAAATAAAAAATCAAATGCCCGCTGACGCTTCCGGGAAATTAAGACAAAAGGTAAACCGGCGTATTATAAAGAGGGTTAAAAAAGACAACCGGCAAATATAACCATAGATGAGCAGATGGCTTTATTACCTTACAGGTACTAATTTAAAATTAATAGGTGTTTTAAGTAATAAGCCGGGCCTCCCGCGAGGTCCGGCTTATTACAAAGTTTAATACTCATTCTCAACAGTTGCATTTAACGTAGGAGAGAAAGGAGTCGAAGAGTTTTCGCAGAGCTTTTTCCTCCGTAAAACTTCTGTTTGCTTTTGCTTGCCCTCTTTACCTACTAAAGGCAGTCTTAAGATCAGCGATGGCAACACTCTGTGCATCTTTCGCTTCAGGTACTACAGATGCCATTCCGAAAAACTCGTGTGTGACACCATCATAATTTTTATAATTCACGGTCACACCTGCTGCTTTCAATTTATCGGCGAGCATAGCGCCCTCACTCATCAATGGATCTAATTCATCAGTAATAACCGTAGCGGGAGGCAATCCTTTAAGATTTGCTTTTACTAAAGAGATCAAAGGATTATTCCCATCAGCAGTGGTGCGGAGGTATTTCTCAAAGAACCATTTCATTAACGAGGTATTCAATGGTTTGGTGTTGTCATCTTTTTTATAAGAAGGCGTGGTAAAATCATAGCCGGCAATAGGGTACACCAGTACCTGGTAAATAGGTAATTGCTGTCCTTTCTCACGGGCCATAATGCCCATAGCACACGCAAGATTGCCACCGGCACTCTCACCTGCAACCGCAATCCTTTTAGGATCGCCTTTTATCGAAGCGGCATTTTTAACCACCCAATCATAGGCCGCATACGAATCATTGTGTGCCGTAGGGAATTTAAATTCAGGGGCCTGCCTGTAAGCAACTGACACCAATACAGCGCCTGTTTGATCGGCAAGACTGCGTGCAGATGCATCGTAAGTATCAAGATTTGCAATTACCCAGCCACCACCGTGATAATAAACGATAACGGGGAAAGGGCCATTGCCTTGTTTGGGTGTATAAATCCTCAAATGAATTTTTCCACCAGCCACATCTATGTCTTTTCCTGAAGTGTCCGACATGTTTTCGGGAGCACTTATATTATATTCTTGCATAAGATCTTTTACAGCATCGGCTGGTGAGTGATTTTTACGCGCCTCCGGTGCAGATAATTTAACGATCGGAGAATCTCCGTAGCTCGTTAATTTTTCTATTACCGTTTGCATTGCAGGAGTAATATCTGGCGCCCATGAAGGCTTAGGGCCAGTCGGGTGAAGTGTTCCCGTATGCAAGGCTGTATCAGTGTTCATGGATGTTGCAGCATCGGATGACATGGTAGTAGTGCTGTCTTTTGACACATCACTGGTGCTCGAAGAATTATCACATGATGCAATAAAAAGGGACGTACTCACTAAGCATACATATGCCGTTTTTTTTAAAAAGGATTGTTTCCGCATTATTAAATTGATTGATAGGTTAACTTATTTATGAAAGATTTGAGATAACCCTGTATTAAAAGTCAT